>NZ_MVOM01000027.1:0-54338 GCF_002018895.1 Acinetobacter sp. MF4640
AAGACAATAAAAGTTCGATAGCAACACTTATTGAACGAAATACACGGCTCTGTATCTTGGCAACATTACCTGATGCAAAGGCAGAATCAGTGCGCAAGGCTTTAACTGAAGCTCTGAAATATTTACCCGCAGAACTGCGTAAAACATTGACCTATGACCGTGGACGTGAGATGTCAGAACATAAAATCCTCGAAGAAGATTTAGGCATAGATGTATATTTCTGTGACCCACATTCGCCATGGCAGAAAGGCACATGCGAAAATATGAATGGTTTAATTAGGCAATATTTACCTAAAGGGATTGATTTAAACCAGGCAGATCAGCATTATTTAAATCAAGTTGCCATGTCACTGAATACTCGCCCTAGAAAAGCGTTAGATTGGCTTACACCATTAGAGAAATTTGCTCAGCTTGTTGATTATCATAAGGCTTTTGAAACTGTCGCACCTCATGTTTGAATTCGCCAGCCTTTCCTTTTTTGATCACTTATATTCTCTATATTCTTCATATGCCTTATTAATCAATTCTTCTAGAACATTACTTTCAGACATATTTTTTAAATGTGCTAATTTCTCTAAATGGTTTTTTGTCTTTTTCTTTAATGGTAAGTGAAAATATTTTTTAGGGTTTTCTTTATTTTTTTCTCTAAAAATATTTTGCTGCCATGATTTTTTAAGTTTATTTATTTCAATACAATATTTTTGTAGGTCATTAATATAGAGAAAGTCCCAATATCCTAAAAGTTTCTCCAGTTGGTCATTAGAGTTAGTAGGGGTGAAATTAGGAGAAGTAATTATGCGATTTTTTCTTTCTGTATATTTTAAAGCCCAATCTATAAATTCAGGATTTTCTATATATTTACTTAGAAATACTACTGGATTGTCCTTATTGCTTATTTGTTTTAAATAATGTCTTAATTCATCAACTTGTATATTAAAATTAAATAATTCAATATGTATTAAAAAGATAAGAGAGAAATAAGGATTTCTGAAATTATATCTTCTTGGTATATCTTCTTTATATTTGTATTTAAGATTATTGATAATTGCCCAGCATAATCGACTATCTTTTTCTAAAAATTTTAGATCTTCATTCAGAATATATTTATGTTTATTTTCATAACAATTTTCTAAAAAAATCTCTAAATTCTTGGGTGTGGAATTTTTGAACTCAATTTCTAAATAATCAGCTATTTCTTTAAAATTATGTCTGTCATTAATAAGTTTAAGAACACCCATTTTACTCATATCATTTTTATCAGCCCAACGATCTACTATCCAGATTAAGGATTCATCCTTAAATTCTTTAAAAATTTTTATAGTAAGTTCATAGTTAGGATGATCTTTATCAATAGTGTTTAACATAAGATTTTTACATAAATATTTGTAGTGATTACTGTAGTATTTATAGTAGTTTTTTTCAATACTAAAACTATACTGGACTCCTCGAAATCATAGTTTATACACGTTTTTTGGTAGTCATCACTATGCTTTTGCTTAATTCTAGCTTTTTTAAGGCTAGAGACTAAGTGTAAAGCAGGGAGGAAATATGCTTAATGTGGGGATTAGATGCTGTACCACAGGTGAAGTTTGGACTCTCTAGAGCTTTGGTTATATATATTATCTTTTATTAGCTAACACCTGATTGAGAAGTAAAAATTATATATATACTGAATTCCCTATACCTATGTAACTATCACACACATAGGTTTAAACATGAGAGCTTCAATTAATCAGGCACAACTTACACTTGAGATTGAGAACTTCTTAAAACATTTAAAAGGAAAAAGTAGGGAATGGGATGAATTCTATTCACAGCTTACTAATCTGTTATTAGACTTTGATGATATTTATGATCCTGATGATGAATACCCAGGTAATCTTAAATTCTTTGTAATTCTGAGATATGACTTACAAAGCATAGACTCTGATGAAGTTGATCTTAAAGATGAATTGGAAATGATTGGGTATACAGAGATCAGACAATGGTTTTTAGATTTATCTGAGGATTTTGAAAAAGATTATAAGATGATCGAAAAACAGAAAGATGAAAATAAAATTGAAGTGCAGGAATATTGTAGGTCAATACTTAATAAATGCAGTCGAATATTAGTTGCTCGTGTAGACTTGGGTTATTTGCAAGAATATTCTAGTCGAATCAGAGTTGAAGATATTTATAAGGACTTAGATATACTGCTTAATCGTATCCAAAATAAAGATGGCATATTTAAACATGTGATCGGGTATATATGGGGAGTAGAGCAAGGTGGTAAAAGTAAAGGTTTTCATTGCCATTTAGCAATCATTTATGATACTGCCTTTCGTGATGGAAGCGCAGCATATTGGGGGAATAAAATTATCGCGCTTTGGAGTGAGATTACTCGAGATTATGGTCAAGGCTATAATTGTTGGAACCGCGAACGCGTAAAGGAGCTTCGAGGTAGAGATGAGCTAGGGATCGGTTTGATTTATCGTCGCGATTCAACCCAAGTGACAAATTTCATTGAGGCAATGGAATACCTCACTGATCATGACAAACGTACCCTTCAATACTTACGAGTTAAACCAAGAGGGCGAAGAGTATTTGGTAAAGGCCAGTTAAGAGTGCAGTATGATAGACGCTAAATGAAAATAATCTCAGATATACATTATCTAGATGAAAACGAGTTTTTTTAACTTTGCAAGGCTTGCCCATCGGTGAGCCTTTGTCATTTCTGGAGATGTATATTATGAGTTTAAATTGTCCTTATTGTTTTTCCGATCAGGTTATTCAAGTGGTTAATCAGCAGGTGAATGGTTCTGATTCTACAGGTCTAGCAGCGTCCGCATCGTTCGCAACCATCGGTGCAACCATTTCAAAGGGTTTACCTTTACCTGTATCACCACTGCTTGGCGGGCTTGCAGGTGCGGTCATTGGTGGTCTATTTAGCAGCATGTTTGATGAGCCGAAAAAGCCTGTCACCATGACCTACTATCACTGTAACCAATGTCAGCAGAACTTTCGCTGAGTCAGCATAGGAGATCGAATCAATGGCACATCACATTGAACAAATCGCCTATGTTGGCGAAACTCCTTGGCATGGTCTGGGTAATCAGCTAAGTCCGAATCAACCACTGGAGATCTGGGCACAGCAAGCCGGGATGGACTGGCGGATTGAATCCTCGAACGTCAGCTACATGGCGCAGAATGAACGTGGTCAGAGCATCATCATGCCATTTGAAGAACAGCGAGTGTTGTATCGCTCAGATACCCATGCACCCTTGTCTGTGGTCAGTCAGCGTTATCAGGAAGTTCAGCCTAAAGAGATTCTGGAGTTCTACCGAGATCTGACAGAGCAATCTGGCTTTGAGTTAGAAACCGCAGGGGTTTTGAAAGGTGGGAAGAAGTTCTGGGCTTTGGCACGTACCGGGCAAAGTACCGCTTTAAAGTCTAAGGATGTTAGTAATGGTTATATCCTGCTGGCTACTGCGTGTGATGGCACTTTGGCAACGACAGCACAGTTCACCAGTATCCGAGTGGTCTGTAACAACACGTTAGCCATTGCTCTACGCGGACAAAGTAGTAGTGCTGGTGTAGTGAAGGTTCCACATAGCACCAAGTTTGATGCAGAGAAAGTGAAACAGCAATTAGGTATTTCAGTGCGTGCATGGGATGAGCACATGTATGAAATGAAACAGCTCACGCAGCGTAAGGTGAGTCAACAGGAAGCCAAGGCTTACTTTGATGCCGTGTTTAATAATAGCACCATGTCAATTTCCGATCCTGAAGAAAACATTATTCAGTTCTATCGTAATGTCGCGCAGCAAGTTCAGGAGAAAAAGCCTGAACCGAATGGTCGTGCCATGAATAAAGCTTTGGATATGTTTAATGGTCAAGGACGCGGTGCTGACCTGTCATCCGCTAAAGATACGGCTTATGGATTACTTTGTTCGATTACGGAGTTTGTGGATCATGAACGACGTGCCATGAGTACAGATCACCGTCTTGATTCAGCTTGGTTTGGTGCAGGTGCTAGTGTGAAACAACGAGGATTGGAGCAAGCGCTTGCTTTGATCGCCTGAAATTAACTGACTCACTCATGTCGAAATCAAGTCACCCCAAACAAATGCTAGTCATAGCACTCATGTAACCCCCTCTTAATTAAAACAGCAAACAAATCGCCATACCCGACCTCGTGTCGGGTATGGCTTTTTTATGCATTTCTTTTATAGAGATCAGAATTTATAAGGATAATTCCATGAATCAAATTGTATCTATTTCCCATCAGCCTACGACGGTAGGATCAAAGATCGTAGTCAATCCAACCATCACCACCAAACGCTCAACAGCAGCCAAGCGATTGGTTAATACCAAAGGGATGGAATATCAGGATTGGCTCGAAGTTCGTAAACAAGGTATCGGTAGCAGTGATGCCGCGACTGCCTGTGGTCTCAATCCCTACATGTCGATGCTGGAACTCTGGCTGATCAAAACCGGACGACAGGCTCAATCCATAGAAGATGAAAGCTCAGGTGTAGCACCGTTGTATTGGGGCAAGCAGCTGGAACCTTTGGTGGCAGAGTTCTATAGCATGCACACCAATAACAAGGTGCGACGGATCAATGCGGTACTTCAGCATCCTGATCCCGATAAACAATTTATGTTAGCCAATCTGGATTACAGCGTTGTCAGCAGTGATGACGTTCAGATTCTGGAATGCAAAACAGCAGGTGAGCATGGGGCAAAATTGTGGCGTGATGGTGTGCCTTTATACGTGCTGTGTCAGGTGCAACATCAACTAGCAGTGACTGGTAAACAGGCAGCGCATGTTTGTGTTTTGATCTGTGGGCATGAAACCAAGATATTCAAAGTGACACGGTCTGAATCAGTGATTGAGCATATTGTTAAAGCAGAACGTTATTTCTGGGAGTGTGTAGAAAAGGATACTCCGCCATCAGTCGATGCCAGTGAATCCGCAGCTAAAGCGATTCAACAACTTTATCCAGCGCATGTACCTTTAACGGTAGAGGATCTTTCGCAAAATGAAAATGCCAATTTGATGTTCGACCAGCTCATCAAAATGAAAGAAGAGATTCAGCATCAGCAGGAACGCTTTGACGAACTTAAACATGAAATCCAGATGATGATGCAAGACAAGGAAAGGGCAGTCTTTGCACATGGTTCAGTGGTCTGGAAGAAAGCCAAGGATTCTATCAGTCTCAATACCAAGGCATTGCTTCAGCACCAGCCTGAACTCATCGAGCTTTATCCACTTGAAAAGCAGGGCAGTCGTCGATTTAACATCTATACCGACTAAGCCCTATCTACAGCACCCAATCAAAAATTCACAAAAATCGCTCCCCGCTCTCTACCCTTCGGTAGAGAGCAAATCGGTCGCGATCTCTGTAGCACTTTATCTGGCTCTACATTCTTTGGGTAACTTATTTGGTCCTTGTTCCGACCTACATACATAGACCCAAATTTGTAAGGTAATACATTAAGGAATATCAACATGATTAAAGGTTTAGCAATTACTCCACCAATTCTGGGGCGTATTAGTATCGGTCGTATGATCGAAAAGAATGGCAAGCGATTGCCTGAAAAAGATGACCAGTTCACCATTACTTCCCAGATTCAAAGCAAAGAAGGCTGGGTGAAGCATCCACTGGATGATCAGCTTCGAGCGAATACTCCCAATCAAAAGCTACGCTCAATCCCCGTCAGAATGATCTTTAATGATCCTGACTTAAACCTACGTGCTGAATACACTTTGTTTGATCGCCAGACTGGAAGACCTGTTTGCATGGGCAATGGTGAAACCTGTCAACGCTTAACCAATCAAGGCGTGGAGCAACATCCATGTCCATCCCCTGATTTATGCGCTTTGGCTCAAGGAGGGAACTGCAAGCCCTACGGGCGTTTGCATGTGAATTTGGATGAATCAGATGAGTTTGGCACCTTCATCTTTAGAACCACGGGTTTTAACAGCATTCGGACTTTGGCAGCTCGGCTCAGTTATTACCATGCGGCATCAAATGGTTTGTTGTCTTGCCTCCCATTGCAGTTGATATTGCGGGGCAAGAGTACGACACAGAGTTATCGTCAGCCGGTGTATTACGTGGATTTAACTTTAAGGGAAGGGATTAGCTTGAATGAAGCGATTATTCAGGCGAAGCAAATTGATGAGCAGAGCAAGCAGGCGGGGTTTTATCAGGAGGCTTTGGACTTTACTGCAAGGAAGGGCTTTGGGAATGGAAGGATGGACGTAGATATGGAGGAAGGTTTGGATGTAATTGAGGAGTTTTATCAGCCTGTTGAAGGCCAGCAGATTGAGGAAACGCAGCCTGAATTTAATATTCAGCAGGGATTGAAAGGATCAGTGACGGCTTTAAATTAAATCGTACAGGGTAAAACCTTACGAGATTGCCGTATCTCATGAGCGAGTTGCTCGAAATCATGAGATAGGAGTAGACATCATGAATGCATTTGTTGGTCAAACTTTCCCGATGAATCAAATCGTTAATATTAAAGAGGTGGTTCAATTTACAAGTATTAGTCGAGCTAAAATCTATGAAATGATCAATGAGAAATCAAAATACTACGATCCTACTTTTCCAAAGCCTGTGCGACTAAGTGAATCTCGTGTTGGCTGGTCAGCTTGGGAAATAAATCAATGGATTGAAGATAAGTTGGAGGGTCGTGAATAAAAAGCTTATTGAATTCTACTAAAAGTTGGATTTGTTATTAAACTTGATATTGAGAGGAGTAGCTATTCTGAATGTAGTTACTCCTTTTTTCTTATTAAATAGTTTGTTAGGTCGAGCCCCACGAAAATATGATTTGCTTAGTGTAAGCCATTTTGCGTTGTATCTAGCTTAAACGTTAGTTCATTAATATGTTCTATTAGATTTCTTATGAATAATTTTTTTGTGAAAAATCAATAAAAAAGTAAAATTGTGTGATGGAGTTAATGTTAAATTTTGTTTATTATCTGTATGTTTTATGTGTGAATAAAAGATCACTTTAAAATCTAATAAAGAAATTATAGATGTAACTAGAAACTTTAATGAAGAGGGAAATGATGAAAAAGGCTTTATTGACACTATTGTGTTTGGGCGTTGTTCAAATGAGTAATGCTGAAATCATTAAAGTGAATGGGGAAGGGGTTGCACCTGTTATTAAAAAAGATTTAAACAGTACACGAAATCAAGCATTTAATAATGCAAAAAAAGATGCTGTGATTACTCTGATTAAACGTATTAATGGCCCTCAAGCCATGAACGAAGCGAATCAATATTTAGATGATATTGTAAAACAAATCGATAGCAGCTACGTGTTAAACCGAGGCAGCAATACCAATAGTAACAATGAGCTAGTTACCCAAGTTAGTCTAGAAATGGATGATCAAGAATTTCGTTCAATTCTCAATGATTTAGGGCTGGCGAAGAAAAGTAGCCGAACAAGTCCAATTATGATTGTAATGGATGAATATTTTGGGGTACCAAAAGATAACTCAAAACCTGTTAAAGAGTTCACATCATATTTTTCTGATCGTAGTTATAGCTATGATGAAGATGCGAGTTACAAAGCTAGCGAAAGTGCCAAATCCAGTGCTTCAGATTCTTATTCTTCAAAAGGACGTTCAGCTGCTGCATCTGGTTATGCTTATGATAATTACTATGGGGCGGGTGTTGGTGTTTCCGCTCGTTCAGCAAGCCATAATAATTCAGGTAAATCAGCTTCTTCAAGTAGCTACAACGCTAGTGAATCAGCTAAATACAGTCAATCCGAACGACAAAATGATATCCAAAGCTTTGTGAAATATGTGGAATATCAGACTCCAAGTACTAAAGCTGAGCGTGATAATCAAACCTTAAATTCAATTGCGAGTTCTGCTTCACGTTATGATTTGCGGTTGCTCGATTCTGACCGTTTTAGAAGTCAGTATTTGAATGGTCGGAGTATGTCGATTCAGCAACTGATGAGTGATACAGAGTTGAATAAACTCGTAATCGCTGCACGAAAAGAAAAAGCCGATTGGTTTATGGCGGGTAGCTCTTATATTTATGATCGTGGTCGTTCGAGTGCTACTGGGCAATTTGTCTGTGATGGTGCCGTTAGCTTCAAAATTTATTCAGTCGATGATTCAACTTTGATGGGTGGTGAAACCCGTACAGAATCTTCGACAGGTGCGACTACAGATTCTTGTCGTACGAATGTTGCTAAGAAACTTGGCGAATTGGCCGTTAGCCAAGTAGGGCCACAGATTCTGGGTTATGCAAAAAATCGCACTATGTATGGTAAAGAAATTACCATTTTTGTGAAAAGTGTTTCTGGCAATGTTTCTTCTCGTTTAGGTGATGATTTATACATTGCCTTAGATGAAATGGATGGTGCAGAAAATATCGATATTCGCACTCAGGATGGAAAATTGGTCGAAATGACCATGACTTATAAGAGTGAGAAACCTGTTAGTGCAGAATTGGCTAAAGCACTACGTAAAGTAAATCCAACTCTATCAAGTGCTGAGCGTTTACAAGCTGGCAATACGATTACGCTTTGTATTGGTGGTACACAATGCAAATAAAGTTAAAAGCTTTATGTTTAGCTATGCCGATGCTTGTTTCGGCATGGGCAAACGCGAATATTCAAATCTACCCATCGAAAGGAATTTTTGGGCTAGAGCAACCTTGTCGTAATGATCCTAGCAAATACGAAGCGAATGGGTCTTCAATTGTATGTGACTTCAGTCAAGCGATTGACAATGAAAGCATTCGTAAACAAGTTGAGCAACTTTTTGTACAAAGTTTAAAGCAAGGTTTTAATGAACAGATAGTCGATACTATTTCACAAAAAACGAAAAATCGTACTTATATTGCATCACTAGAAGTTTTACGCGCAAGTGAATACATTGTGAGGAAGGATTCTACCGCCGAGATTTTTCTTCCAGTGACCTTAAGTCTCAAACTCACCAATGTGTTATCTGGAGAGGTTATATATAGTGACAGTAAGACCTTGTCACAACCTATTCAGGTACTTGCTACAGAGATTGATTCCAGCGTAACCAAAACAGCAATTAAGCAGAAATTTCAAAGTACTTTGTTGATGCTAACGCAACAAGTGACTCAAGAATTAAAATCAAAACTTAAAGTTTCTGAAATAGAAACTCAAGTGATTGATCAGTGGAAATCTTATCTGGTTTTAGATAAAGGCTTTAAGCAAGGGATTGCTGCACAAGATGAGCTCAGTTCAGCAGATGGTGATTTGATTCGTGTAGTGCATGCAGACAGTGATTATGCTGTGGCTGTACCAGTGTTGATGCAGAGCAGTAGTAAGCACTTTAGTAAAGTTTCAAACAATACACGACAGGCTATGAATAAGCCCAAAGCTTTGGTGGTCGATGTGCTGACTTATCAAGGCGAATCGAAAGATTTAATCGAACAAATTTTTTCTGATGCAGTGGGTGAGCAAGCCTCATTTACTTTAACACCAGTCAATCGGCGTTATAGTGCGATGGCACAAAGTATTAGCGAGCAAACTGGATTAGCGCAAAGTGAAGACATTAACCAACGTGAATTACCTGAATTTTTCATTCGAATAAATGTCATCCCTGTAATTGCTTATCAGCAACAAATTGGAAAAATAACTCAGCAACAGGTTTTTCATAGTGAAGTCTTTGCTGAAATGATTGATCGTTCTGGCCGGGTAATTTACTCCGCGCATGCGACCGATGATATCAAAGATGTGATTTCAGATGGAATGGGATTTTCTCTCGAGGCTCGTAAAGAAGTTGTATTGAAAAATGCACTTTTGAAATTAGGCCAACAATTTCAAAAAGGGATTCAATTTACTCGTTCTGATTTAAAAGTCTCTGGTTCAAGTGGTCAGAACATAGTTATTGATGATGCTGGAGAGCGCTTAAGTACAGGAATGAAAGTCCATGTTTATCATTCAGATAAAGCAGCAGGGCGTAATATTTTAATTCCTACATGGGAAGCGACTGTTTTAGAGCGCCAAGGCACGAAAGTTAATGCGCAATTAGATTTTCCAGTGAACAGCATTGATCGTTTACCTGTGCGTTCAGGGGACAGCGTTTTGCTTGATAGCTCTGCCCCAGTGGGAGATTCAAAACAATCTCGTGTCTTATGTTTAGGACTGCATACTGAGCAAGTTGGTGAAATTCCATTTTATGGTTTTGGTCCATTGATTTATCACGCTTTTACCAGTCAATCAAAACGACCATTCTATGCGACAGGTTCAGGCTTTAAAGGACAGACTTTACTAAAAGACTCAGTGATTGCCATGACTGAAAATGCAGGGTTTAAAAAAGATATGAAAGTTAACTTTCATATTCCAACAGATGAATGTTTACAGCCAGTGCTTAAGCTTGAAGTGAAACAAGACAGTATTCGATGTAATGCAGACAAAAGTAATTGTGATGCCACATTAGTTATGGCTAGTGGGGCGCGCAGATTTAACCAAAAGGCTGAAAAAATAGGGGCTTATGGTTTGCAACAAGAAATTGGATTGAAGGGTATTGATTATCAGCATCGTCATGAAATGTATAACATTCAGATGTTTGAGGCTTTACCAAAAATTTTAAATCAAATCGTGCAAAAAGCCGATTCTTCACAATAGGGGTAACAGGGTATGAAAAAAATTGCGATTGTTTTAGCAGCAACTGCTTCAATAAGTGCATCAGGTGTCTATGCGGGTTTTGGATCGTTGAGTAATCTTTCGTCATCATTATCTGAATCTGTAACTGGCGTATCTTCTTCAAATATGGACCTCAATGGTTTTTTCACGCAGGCTAAAGCAACAAATGCAATGTTTATTCAGAGTCGTACGGCTTTAGCTTCATTGCTTGCAAGTAAGCAGGATTCAGATGAATTAAAAGCAAAACAGAAAAGCTTGAAAACGACCTCTGACTTGAAAGAAAAAGAAGCAATTCAAAAACAGATTGTTGCATTATCAGACAGTGTTTTAGAAGCTTCACAAAAAGATGAGGAAGCAACTGTAGCTAAACTTTCGGCTCTGAATGCTGAGCAGAAAAAACATTTATTGAATTCTGCAACTAATTTTGCCATAGCAAGCCTAACTGCTCGCGAATTAGCTGTAGGAGCTAAAAAGGTGAGCACCAGTTTAATTGCAAATCCAAGCAGCCTAACTAATACAGGAATGTCTTTAGTTGATGCTAAAGGTATGGTTGGTGATATCACAGGTATTGCTAAAAATTCAACGATGGCTTTGGTGGAATACCCGAAACTGTTTAAAAAAGCGGGTATCGAATTTAAAGTCCCAACAAGTTCGTCAGAAAAACCAAAAACTCTTAGTGATATTTAAAAAAGATTGTTTTGGATTAATCGTTAAATTAATTAAAGAGCCTATTGAGTAGGCTCTTTTTTATTTTTATACCCTTGTGAGCTTTCGATTATTAAGCAACAGTTAGCCCTTGCTAAGAGGTTATTAATAAAGCTATTGAACAGTTAAACAAGCATATCCCAGAAATAAACCAGACAATTGATGACGGCGTTGATCTAAATCGTAATTTATGCTGCTCCGAGTAGGAAACTGTAAAATAGTAAATAAAGTGCATGTAGTCCATTGATATCCTCTTGTTTGTTAAATAGAGCTCATCTCAATTATTCTTAAATGGTTGTAAATTATTTTTTATATCTGCAAAAATAGCGGCAAATTTTTTTGTTAAAATAATTTATATTATTGATATTAATTAATTTATATTTTTTTATTTCGGCAAAAATAACCTACAATAATTTCAGTTGTTTTGTTAAGGTGGTTAAAGTGGATATTACCCCTATAGCACGTGTGTACTCACCTGAGCTTGAAGAGAAATTATTAGAAATAGCTCGTTTGGATGCGCGGTTGGATGCTACTGTACCTGTCACTATGCGTGAGTCGGTAGAAGGCTTACTTCGAGTAGTGAACTCGTATTACAGTAATAAAATCGAAGGTAACCCGACTAAGCCAAGTGAATTGATTGGATTGGTAGATTGATTCAACTGAGCATAAATCGAAAGGGCTTTTGGAAATTAAGCGCCATATTGAAGTTCAAGTAAAACTAAATTTTGAGAATAATCCTCGTGAGGATGTTGCGAAGCAAGATTTTATAAAAGCAATTCATAAAGCTTTCTATGCTGAATGTATACCTGATGAGCTTTTAGTTTCGTCCAGCGATAACGCTAAGTTTTATGAAATTGAGCCAGGCGAATATAGGGCTACGGATGTTGTTGTAGGACAGCACAGACCCCCAAAACCAGATTTAGTGCCTACCTACATGAGTTGGTTTGCGAGTGCTTATAAAATTGAATATTTGCATGGTTTAAGTAAGTACTACGCTATGGCCGCATCGCATCATCGCCTTGCTTGGATTCATCCATTTTTAGATGGGAATGGGCGAGTAACCCGTTTATTTACTGATTGCTTTATGCGAGCCATTGGTTTGAAAAGTTATGGATTATGGTCAATGTCTCGGGGTTTTGCTCGATCGAGTGAGCAGTACTATCGTTACCTATCGATTGCTGATAGACCACGACAAGGTGGAGAAGATGGTCGTGGAATCCTAGCTGATGCGGGTTTAGTAAGTTTTACTGAATATTTTGTGGATGTCGCAATTGATCAAATGACTTACTTCACCAGTCTTTTAGAGCCTTATAAGCTGGAAGAAAGAATCAATGTTTATTTCCAATTGCGCTTTAATGGTGGTTTGTTTGACAGTAAAGGCAAGCCATTAAAAAAACTACCATTGGAAGCGAAAGATATTTATAAAACGCTTTTATACAATGGCCCACATACGCGTAAAGAGTTACAAGATAAGTTGCAAGTGAGTGAACGGAAACTAAGGGATATCATCACTGAAATGGCGAAAGATCACCTGATCTTTGCTCCACCTAAAAGGCCTTTACAAGTTCGTTTATCACCACATGCTGTTGAGGTTTTATTTCCTTATTTATTTCAATAGCTAAAACATAATGAACAAACGATCAATAACGTCAGCACAGCATGTACAGACGTTATTTTTTTTATCTCTAGAAAATCTATGCTTTTTTCAGGCACAATCAAACTAATTTAAAAATGCTATAGCTTTCACGCTTTGGAAATTGCTGGTATGTCAAATAATAACTTTTCTCAAGTTGCAGCCTTCATTTGGTCGGTTGCAGATTTACTTCGGGGCGACTTTAAACAATCGCAATATGGACGTGTCATTTTACCGTTCACTTTGTTGCGTCGCCTAGAGTGTGTCCTTGCGGAAAGTAAAGCTGCGGTCGTGGCAGAACATGAAAGAATTCAGCCTCTTAACCTACCTGAAGAAGCACAAGAAAAGTTCTTATTACGTGTCACCAATGAATTGGCATTCTTTAATACATCGCCTATGGATTTAGGCAAGATGGGTCAAACCGATATTAAAGCCAATCTCAAAACCTATGTGCAAAGTTTTTCTAAAGATGCACGTGAGATTTTTGAGCATTTTAAATTTGATGAATTTGTTGGTTTGCTCGATGATGCCAACTTACTCTATAAAGTCGTCAAGATGTTTGCCACGACTGATCTCAGTCCTGAAGCTGTTTCTAACCATGAAATGGGTTTAGTGTTTGAGGAACTGATCCGTCGTTTTGCCGAAGGTTCGAACGAAACAGCAGGGGAGCACTTTACCCCCCGTGATATCGTGCGCTTAACTACTTCTCTGGTATTTATGGAAGATGATGAAGCCTTAAGTAAAGAGGGTATTATTCGTACCATATACGACCCAACGGCAGGTACGGGCGGCTTTTTATCATCAGGGATGGAATATGTATTAGAGCTCAACCCGAATGCGGTGATGCGTGCTTTTGGTCAGGAGCTAAATCCTGAGTCTTATGCCATCTGTAAAGCAGACATGCTGATTAAAGGTCAGGATGTCAGCCGAATCAAACTCGGCAATACTTTATCCAATGACCAGCTCTCACACGATAAATTCGACTACATGCTGTCCAATCCACCTTTTGGTGTGGACTGGAAAAAGATTGAAGCTGATATTAAAGATGAACATCAGGTCAAAGGCTTTGATGGGCGTTTTGGTGCAGGCTTGCCGCGTGTATCGGATGGTTCGTTATTGTTCCTGATGCACTTGATTAGCAAAATGCGTAATCGTGATCAAGCCAATGATCAAGGTAGCCGTATTGGGATTATCCTCAATGGTTCACCACTCTTTACGGGGAATGCAGGCAGTGGTGAAAGTGAAATCCGTCGTTATATTCTAGAAGCGGATTTGCTTGAAGCGATTATCGCTTTACCGAATGACATGTTCTATAACACTGGCATTGCGACTTATATTTGGGTACTGAGCAATAAAAAAGACGCTGAGCGCAAAGGAAAAGTACAGCTGATTGATGGCAGTCATCTATACAGCAAAATGCGTAAGTCTCTCGGCTCTAAGCGTAATGAGATGAGCGAAGATGATATTAAAACTATCATCCGCAGTTTTGGTGACTTTGAAGTGATGGATGCACGTACACTGGATAAACCCGCAGATGTAAAATCTAACCGTGGTCGCCAGTCTGCCAGTCCAAAAACTGAAACTGCTAAAACCTTTGCCAGTAAAATCTTTAACAGCTATGAATTCGGTTACCGCCGCGTGACCATTGAGCGTCCATTGCGTTTATCGGCACAGATTACAGATGAGGCGATTGCTTCTTTACGTTTTGCACCCAAGCCATTTAATGCGGTGATGCAAAGCATTTATGCGCAGTTTGGTACGACATGGACAGATGCATCCACAGACCAAAGCTATGGGGATTTATCCGAGGTTGCGCTTGAAGTACGTGCCTTAGTTAAAGCCGAATATCCCGAGCTGAAAGAAAAAGACATTAAAGATGTATTGGATAGTAAAATCTGGTTATTCCAAAAAGAACTCATGCAAAAGGCGCAAGCCTTACAAGACTACATTGGCACAGCGCAATCAGACGACTTTAATCAGTTTGATGAAACCTTAAAGCAAGCCTTTAAAGCGACTGATATCAAGCTCGACGCACGAGAGAAAAAACAATTCCTCGATGCCATTACTTGGAAAAACCCTGAAGCGGAGCCAGTCATTAGTAAAGTGGTAAAAGGTGCTGAAAACCCGCTTTATGGTCAGTTTAGCTATAAAGGTAAAGTGGTTGAGTTTGTACAAGATGGTGATTTACGTGATGCGGAAAATATTGCGCTTAATCCAAACGTAGATACCACAGATTTAATCGAGTCTTATTTTAAACGCGAAGTTCAGCCGCATGTGCCGGATGCATGGATTAATGCCGATAAGTGTGATGAAAAAGATGGCGAGATTGGCATCGTCGGTTATGAAATTCCTTTTAACCGTCATTTTTATGTTTATCAACCGCCGCGTGATTTAGCCGAGATTGATGCGGATTTAGATGCGATCAGTAGCGAGATTATGAAGCTTCTTCAAGAGGTGCATTCATAATGACGCAATATCAACAATATGCAGAGTATCAAGATTCAGGCGTTGAATGGTTGGGGGAGATTCCTAGCCATTGGAAAGCAACAGCTTTGAAAAGATATGCAAGAATTACGGATGGAAGTCATCATTCTCCAAAGATTGAAAGTGAAGGCTTTCCATTTGTATCTGTTACTGATGTAGGCATTAATAATATTAACTTTGTCGATGCAAAGAAAATTACAGAAAATGATTATTTAAGGCTAGTGAAAGAAGGTTGTAAGCCTGCTGTAAATGATGTGTTATTGACAAAAGATGGCACAATTGGTCGTGCTTGTCTTGTCACAGAAGATATGCCCGACTTTGTTATTTTATCTTCTTTAGGTTTAATTACTCCAAATACAAAAATTAGTAGTCATTTTCTTTATTATTATCTAGTGTCTGGGATTAATGTAGATCAAATGAATAGTGTCATTCATGGTTCTGCATTAAAACGTATGACAATCAATAAAATAAATGACTTGATTTTTACTTTCCCCGATTTTTACGAACAAGAAAAAATCGCCAATTTCCTCGACCATGAAACCGCAAAAATTGACAGCCTGATTGAAAAGCAACAACAGTTGATTCAATTACTTAAAGAAAAACGTCAAGCGGTGATTAGTCATGCGGTGACCAAAGGTTTAAATCCTAATGTTCCGATGAAGGATTCTGGGGTGGAATGGTTAGGGGAAGTGCCGGAGCATTGGGATATTGTACAGGCAAAATATATTGCTGATATCACTAGAGGTGCGATATTAAGACCTGTTGATGCTCCAGAATACTTTGATGAGGAAGGGGAATGGGCTTATTTGAATATTTCTGATGCAACTAAATGTGATAAGTATTTAGATGAGTCAAAGTTAAGACTTTCACAATTAGGAAGTACCAAAAGTGCAAGAGTTTATCCAAATAATTTAATAATCACGGCATCAGCTACTATAGGTAAAGCATTTATTAATAGAATAAAAGTCTGTGTCCATGATGGCTTTATTCCTTTTTGTAATATCAAATTAGATATCAACTACTTGTATCATTATGTATCTAATCCTTACTTATATGCAGCGATGGGCAAGTCCAATACACAAAAGAATATCTATTTGGATGAAGTGAAAAATATGATGGTGACTGTTCCCCCTAGATGTGAACAAGTTGCGATTGTTAAGCATATAGAATCTAGCCAATTTAAATATGATGGTCTAATGCAAAGTGCAAATTCTGCTATCAAATTAATGCAAGAACGCCGAACCGCACTCATCTCGGCCGCCGTCACCGGCAAAATCGACGTCCGCAACTGGCAAAATCCAAATAAAAACAATGAAGCTAAAACGGAGTTTAGCGCATGAGTCTAGATGCAACCCGGGAAAATAATTTCCAAAACGACATGATTCAGCACATGCAAGCCAACGGTTGGGTATTGGGTACAGCCAAACATTATGACCGTGAAAATGCACTGTATCGCGCAGACGTTTTAAACTTTGTACAAACTACCCAAGCAGAAGAATGGAAAAAGTTTTGCCAAAACTATCCTGTCGACTCAGAACAAAAATTTATTGATGCCTTAGTGGTACAACTCAAAAAAGCCGACATCAATGCCACAGATCAAGCTTCACGTAGTTACGGTACATTGGGTGTGTTACGTCATGGATTAAAAATCCGTAATGCCCGTTTTAAATTGTGCCAGTTTAAACCTGAGCATAATCTCAATGCCGATACCTTGGCACGTTATGAACAGAATATTTGCCGTGTCGTGCCTGAGTTGGTGTATAGCCCATACGCGACAAAAGCAGAATTAGAAAGTACCGGTGTACAAGCCAAAAAATGGCGCATTGATCTGGTACTGTTTATTAATGGTTTACCTGTTTCTACATTGGAGCTTAAATCTGAATTTAAGCAAACTGTGCAAAATGCCATTACCCAATATAAAAAAACGCGCTTACCGAAAGACCCCGATACCAATAAGCCAGAACCTTTACTGACCTTTAAACGTGGGGCATTGGTGCATTTTGCCGTGAGTCAGTATGAAGTCTATATGACCACACACTTGGCAGGCGATAGCACCTTTTTCTTGCCCTTTAATAAAGGGACGCATGACGGCGGTGCAGGCAATGATGCACCTGAAGACCAAACCCGCTATGCCACAGACTATTTATGGAATGAAGTTTTAACGCCTGATAATTTGCTGAATATTCTCGGACGTTTTGTTCACTTGAATATTGAAGACAAAGAAGATGCCGAAGGACGTAAATACAAAAAAGAAAGCCTGATCTTTCCACGTTACCATCAGTGGAATGTGGTAACCAAACTGGTTCAAGATGCCAAAGATAATGGCACAGGGCATAAATACCTGATCCAGCACAGTGCCGGTTCAGGTAAATCTAATTCGATTGCGTGGACAGCGCATCAGCTTTCTACCTTGTACGATGAACGCGGCAATAAACAGTTTGATTCTGTAATTGTGGTGACGGATCGCACCATTCTAGATGCCCAGTTACAAGATACGATTTATCAGTTTGAACATGCCGATGGCGTAGTGGGACGGATTAACAATAAAGAAGGCGATGGCTCCAAGTCGGAAAAACTGGCAACGTCACTGGAAAAATCTCAACCGATTATTATTGTCACCATTCAGACTTTTCCCTTTGTCCTTAAAGCCATTGAGAACAGCACGGCACTCAAAGAAAGATGTTACGCAGTCATTGCCGATGAAGCACACTCATCACAAAGCGGCTCAACGGCGCGACAACTCAAAGAAGTCTTGATGACCGACAGTAATGATGAAGATGTCATGCTGTCCTCGGAAGATATTTTGGATGCAACCTTGGCAGCGCGTCGTGCTAATCCAAACGTCAGCTATTATGCCTTTACCGCAACCCCGAAAGCCAAAACCCTAGAATTGTTTGGACGTTGCCCAAATCCTTTATTACCACCATCGGCAGAGAATAAACCTGAAGCCTATCATGTCTATTCCATGCGCCAAGCTATTGAAGAAGGCTTTATTTTAGATGTCTTGAAGAACTACACCAACTATAAAGTGGTGTATAAACTGACGCAAAAACTGGCTGAAAAAGACCATGAGGTGGATGCCAAAAAAGCCAAGGTGAAGGTCAATCAATGGGTACGTTTGCATGACCACAATATTTCACAAAAAGTAAAAGTGATTATTGAGCATTTTAAAAAGAATGTGATGGGCTTATTGGGTGGTCAAGCCAAAGCCATGGTGGTAACCAGTTCACGTAAAGAAGCCGTGCGCTATAAACTGGCCTTTGATAAATATGTCACCGAACAAGGTTATCAGTCGATTCAAGCCATGGTGGCATTCTCGGGTGAAGTAGAGTTTAACGATTCAGATCCGAATAGCAGTGCATTAGTCGGGCAGAAATTTACTGAAAACAACATGAACCCGAATTTAAAAGGGCGTGAAATGCGTAAGGCATTTGACAGTGATGATTATCAGGTGATGCTGGTCGCCAACAAGTTCCAGACTGGTTTTGATCAACCGAAACTCTGTGCCATGTACGTGGATAAAAAACTCGGTGGGGTAGAGTGTGTACAAACCTTGTCGCGTTTAAACCGTACCTATCCGGGTAAAGCTGAGTCAGGCACTTTTGTGCTCGATTTCTTTAATGAACCTGATGAAATTTTAGAAGCATTTCAGCCGTATTATCAAACTGCTGAACTGGCAGATGTCACTGATCCCGATAAAGTTTTTGAGCTGTTTAACAAGCTCAAAAGCAATGGCGTCTTCTTGTGGTCGGAAGTCGAGCAGTTTGCTACGGCATTCTTTAGCCGTAATAAGTCCAATGCAGTACTGGCAAATATCTGTAAGCCTGCCATTGAGCGTTGGCAGCAGCGCTATAACACGGCGATTGCTGCATACAGTAAAACCAAAGACATGCTGGAACGCTGTAAACAAACGGGTGATGCTGTCTTGATTGGTAATGCAGAAAAGGATTTTGCTGAAGCCAAAAAAGTCAAAGATGAACTGGAAATCTTTAAAAAGGATTTAGGCACTTTCACTCGCTTTTATGAGTTCATGTCACAGATCGTTGATTATGATGATAAAGAGCTGGAGAAGCTAAGTCTGTTTGCGCGTAACCTGAGACCGATGCTACGTGAAAATATCATCTTAGATGATGAAATTGATTTAAGTAATATCGAGATGAGTCACTATCGGTTGTCTAAACTGCGTCAGATTGATATTGAGCTACAAGCCAATAGTACCGAACATCAGCTAGAGCCAAGTAATGATGTCGGCAGTGCAACAGCGAAGGACAAAAAGGAAGATTTTTTATCCAGCATTATTCATCGTTTAAATGAAGTCTTTGTGACAGATAAGCTGACCGATCAAGACATGGTTAATTATGCCAATACCATTGCAGATAAGGTCTATGAGAACAATGGGGTGATGTCACAGATTGCCAATAATACACGTGAGCAAGCGATGCTAGGTGATTTCCCTCGTGCTATTGATGATGCCATTCTAGGCAGTCATGAAGCGCATAGAGAGCAAATGATGCAATTGCTTTCAGATCCATCTAAGGCACATATTTTTGGTCATTTGATTTTTGATATGTTGGCGAATCGTGAGCAGATGCCACTACGTTAGGTAATTAGAGAATGCGGTACTTAAAAAGTTAATAATTTTAGAGATGGAGAGGGGGTAAAATGCAAATTGATGCTCAAGTAAAAAGTATTTCAGATATTAATCAATTCTTTATTGTTCCAGATTATCAGAGAGAATATGTATGGAAAGCTAATGATCAAGTAAAACAATTTATCACAGACATAGATAATGCTTTTGAGACTTCGAATAATGATTCGAGTTACTATTTAGGATCAGTCATTATTGTTAAAAAACAAGATAATTATGATGTCATAGATGGTCAGCAACGTCTTACTACAATTGTATTAACTCTTTGTGCATTAAAAGATTTTTTAGAAAGCATTACCCGTACTGAATCTGCTGAAAACTTTTATAATGCGATTAAATCATGGTTGTCTACTTTCAACATGAAGACGGCATCCCATCAAAACCGCGTAGAGTTGCAATACGAAGAAAGCCAAAATTATTTAAGCTATCTTATCCATAAAAAAGAATACAAAGGAAAAGTCACGCCATCTATTCAAAAAATGCAGGCTGCCTATGATGCAATGTATGAGTATGTTGCAAGTTTGAATAATGAAAGACAAGAGCATTTAGTTGATTTTATTGCTTTCTTCTTTAATAAAATAGTCCTAGTTTTTATTGTTTCTGCAGATCTTCATGGCGCATTGAAAATATTTGAAACCAGTAATCAGCGTGGCGCAAGTCTAGATGCTATGGATTTGGTTAAAAATCTGATTTTTAGTGAAGCTAATGAAAAAGACTTTCCTGATATTAAAGCTAAATGGAAAATAGTTGTTGGTAATATTCATGCCTGCAAGGAAGGGGAGAATCCATTACGCTTTCTACGCTATTTTTTAATGGCACGCTACTGTGATAATGGAATTTTACGTGAGGAAGATATCTATAAATGGATCATTTCTGAGGGCGAGCCATTAATCAACTATAAAAATAAGCCAATAGAATTTGTGAATGCATTATTAAGTGCTTCAGAGCGCTATTCTAAATTGGTTAATGCGACAAGTTTGGTCGATCACCATCAAACTTATCCTGCTGTGGTTAACATAGGCTACATTAATAAATATATGTCCAGACAGCATTTATTGCTATTATTGGCATTAGATGTGAATTGTGAAGATGAAGTAATTAATTATCTAGCGAAACAACTAGAAACTTTATTTTTTGTGAACAATACCTTAGGTATACAAGCTAAATATAATGAGAATAATTTTAGTATTTGGGTGCAATATTTCCGCGGTTTAAAAACTATTGAACAAGTAAAAGTTGCTGTTGAAAAAACCATTGCAAAATATATTACTAAAAAGGCAGCGGAATTTAAACAAACTCTCTTAACGAAACGTCATGATGCTTTTAATCCTCTTTATCGTTTACGTTATATTTTAGGTACTTTAGAAAATAAAGCAGCTGAACTTTGTAATATGCCACTGAAAGATCATGGATTTATCCAAAATCTTCAAGTCGAACATATTTTACCTCAGACACCTAAAGCAGATGTAATTCCTGAAGCATATGGAGCTGACTATTTAGAATATTCTAGTCAGGTTTACATGTTAGGTAACGTGACATTATTAGAAAGTCAGATTAATCAGGCAGTTAATAATTTTAATGACTTAAGTGCAGATTGGTTTAAGCAAAAGCAATCTGAATATAAAAATTCAGCACTAGTATTGAGCAAAATGCTAGATGTTGAATTTAGTATTGGTAAAAATACCTCAACGAATCAATTTATTCATGATTATAAATATGCTTTTAATGAATGGAATAAGGAGCAGATTCAACAGCGTCAGCAAGTTTTACTTAATTTAGCTCTTTTGTCTTGGACAATTAATGGACAAAGAATAGACCAATATAAGTTTACTGATGAAGATGAGCAACGTAAAAACATAGATCAAGTAACTATAGAGATATTATAAGAAACTATAGGTCAAGGCGATCTTAAGTTATTTTACCTAGTTCACTATGCTGTTTAATTATTTAAATAATATCCAAATTTTATTTCAGCAGCCACTTCGGTGGCTGCTGAAATAAAAAACCTACCATAGAAACTTGTAAAAATTTTAAGTAGAAAAAGTATTGTCTCTGCAAAATAGCCATATAAAATGGAATCAGAAATTGAGTTTATTACATAGACTTTTACATCACCTTTCGCTTAGGAAAAGGCACTATTTTGTTTCTCAAACTATCAATAAAGTCTGACCATTCCTGCATCATCTTAGTTCTATATTCTAAATGTTGTGCATGGTTGTAGGCTTGAGAGACGGCATTTCCGACAGTATGTGCTAACTGTATTTCAATTGCATCATGCATATAGCCTTGCTCATGTAGTGTAGTAGATGCAAGTCCACGGAAGCCATGACCAGTCATTTTTCCCGTATATCCCATGGTGCGAATCGCACTTAACAGAGCATTGTTGCTCAGAGGCTTAGCTGTACTGTGGTTATAAAAAACAAATTGCTTATTACCAGTAATGGGCTGTAACCCTTTTAGTAATTCAATAGCCTGCCTAGATAAAGGAACAATATGTGGTAACGCCATTTTCATCTTATAAGCTGGAATTCTCCATAAATGATTATCAAAATCAATCTCATTCCATTCCATGTTAATGAGCTCGGCAGTTCTTACAAATGTTAGAGTCATAAACTGTAAAGCTGTCTTAACCAAGATATTGCCGTGATAACGATCCATCCGTTCTAAGAAAGGCGGAAACTCAGAAATATCTAGGCGAGCCATATGTTTTACTTTACGTGGCTTGAGAGCTTCTTTAAGGTGGGGTGTAGGGTCGTTCTCAATGAGTCCTTTACGGATCGCATAACGAAAAATACGCCCAGCTAAAGGAATAGAGCGTTTAGCCATCTCCTGAGCACCACGTGCTTCAATTTGCTTAGCACAAGCAAGGACATCTTTTCCTTTAATTTGATCAATAGGTATATTACCTAAAGCAGGGAACAGGTCTTTTTCAAATACAGATAGGTCACGTAAATATGTACCTTCTTTAATAACAGTTTTACGATCCTCCATCCACTCCATAGCAAGCGCTTTGAAAAGAATGCTTTCATCGGCTTGTTGTTTCTTTTGCTTTTTCTCTTTATTGGGATTAATCCCATCTTTAAGCTTTAATCGTGCTTCATCTCTAGCACGGCGAGCCTGTGCAAGCGTAGTTTCAGGGTATGTACCAATACTGAAGATATTCTCTTTTCCATTCAAACGAAACTTCATTCGCCAATGCATTCCTCCAGAAGGAGTGACCTCTAGATACATGCCTTTTTCATCAGAGTATTTAGTTTTCTTTTCTGAAGGTTTTATTTTTCTGACTTGAGCATCTGTAAGCATGGCAATAATTCCGCAGAATTGGGGGTATAATTTTAGGGGTAAAATATTATACCCCTAGTTATACCCCCAATTGCATCCAGCTTGCAATAGATCAAGTAGATTGTATAAGACGTAAAAAAAGCTTAAACCCTTTAGATTTAAGCTTTTTTAGACCTTATGGGACTTCATAAGAGTTAAATTTGGCGGTGAAAGAGGGATTCGAACCCTCGAAACGCTATAAACGTTTACACACTTTCCAGGCGTGCTCCTTCAGCCACTCGGACACTTCACCATGGCGGAGGATAATATCGAAAAACATAGCCATCGACAAGGTGAAACAATTGAATTCGAGCAAAAGTTTTAGCTCAATGATATGATTCGCAAAAATAGTGTCGATAATTGAAGACAAGCTTATGCAAAGTACTGCAAAAAAAGCCGCCTTGCCTGCGATGACCTTGGCAGCATTAGGGGTCGTGTTTGGGGATATTGGAACCAGTCCACTCTATGCATTGAAAGAATCCTTCCACGCTGCACATGGCTTGGGCATCACCCCTGCAAACGTATTAGGTATTTTGTCCATTATCTTCTGGACCATGACCATGGTCATTACCATTAAATATTCTGCAATTGTCATGCGCGCAGATAACAATGGTGAAGGTGGGATTATGGCTTTGCTTGCACTCAATTTGCGCAATACCAATTTTAGCCATCGGAAAAAATTACTGTTAATTTCGATTGGCTTTATTGGGGCTTCACTATTTTTTGGGGATGGGATCATCACCCCAGCCATTTCAGTCTTGTCTGCCGTAGAAGGCTTATCCATCGCAACCGATGCACTTGACCCTTATATTGTGCCAATTGCGATTAGCATCGTCACTGCTGTATTTGTCATGCAAAAGTATGGGACGGCCTTTGTCGGTAAGTTCTTTGGCCCACTGACCTTATTGTGGTTCTTCTCTCTCGGTCTTCTAGGGATTTCGAGCATTATTCAAACACCTTTGGTTTTGGGCATGCTGAGCCCACATTGGGCATTTCAGTTTATCGTGACCAACCCTTTAATGGCCTTTTTCATTATGGGTGCGGTAGTGTTGACCGTCACAGGTGGCGAAGCTCTGTACGCCGATATGGGACATTTTGGTCCTGTGCCGATTCGTTTGGCTTGGTTTATTGTAGTTTTGCCGTGTTTACTGCTTAATTATGCAGGACAAGGTGCATTGCTGCTGCGTGATCCGACTGCGATTGAAAATCCATTTTACCTGTTGGTGCCAGAGTGGGGCTTGTACCCAATGATCTTCTTGGCCACTATGGCCGCAGTTATTGCTTCACAGGCGGTAATTTCAGGCGTCTTCTCTTTAGCGCGTCAGGCTATTCAATTGGGCTATTTACCACGTTTAAATGTGAAACATACTTCAGACTCGGAACAGGGGCAGATTTATGTACCTTTATTGAACTGGATATTGTTGGCATCGATTATTGTCTTAATTTTAATCTTCCAAACCAGCTCACAGCTTTCGCATGCCTATGGTCTGGCGGTCACCATGACCATGTTGTGTGACACCTTATTGATTGCGGTATTTATTCGCTATACATGGAAATGGAGCATGCCAAAATTGGTGCTGCTAATTATTCCATTCCTTGTTTTAGATTTGGTCTTGGTGAGCGCGACCTCACTTAAAGTATTATCGGGCGGTTGGGTTCCATTGCTGATTGGCGGTATTGCGTTCATGTTATTAATGACATGGAAACAAGGTCGCGAGTTAACCTTTGCCAAGCTTCAGCAAGATACCTTGCCACTCGATTTATTTGTACAAAGTATTGGTGAACAAGCCAATTGGGTGGAAGGCGAGGCCGTTTTTTTAACAGGAACGCCGACCGTTGTGCCACATGCCATGTTGCACAATATGAAGCACAATAAAGTACTGCATCAAAAGAACATTATTCTCACCGTTAAAATCCAAGATGTTCCTTATGTGGAAGAGACCAATCGCTTCCATGTCGAAACCATGAATCAGCATTTTTATCGTCTTGAATTGTACTATGGCTTTAAAGATGAAATGAACATTCCACAAGCACTTGAAGCGGTGTATCAAGCGATTGATCTGGAATATAACTTAATGCAGATCAGCTTCTTTGTATCGCGTGAGCGGATTATCAGTACCGTGGGGGATGGTATGGCGCCGTGGCGTGAAAAGCTCTTTATCTCAATGCAACGGAATACCAGTCCTGTGAGTGACTTCTATCAGATTCCACCCAACCGTGTGGTTGAGCTCGGTAGTCAGATCGAGATTTAAAACATCAATAAAAAAACCAGCATATATGCTGGTTTTTTTGGAGGATAAATCAGTTGAAGTCTTAGTTCATTGGATCATTTAAAGGTGCTTCAGGCATCGCTTGAGCAGGGGCATCTGGTGATGGCAGTGAATCAGGCTCAACCGCATTGACAGGTGCCTCTGCTGATGAATCTAATGGCGGTGCAGCAGCTGGGGCAGCATTCATGTCTGTATTTACCGTGGGTGCGACAGCATCATTTAATGCCGCTTCAGCTTGTTGTGCTGAGAGTTCTGCATTCGGTGCCAGTGGATGTTGCTCTGTTGGAGTCGCAGCGACTTGTTGTTGCACTGTGGTATCAGGTGCGGCCTGTTGAACAGGGGCTTCACTCTGTGGTACGGTTGGCATCACTGCTTGGTCATTGGGTGCACCTCGGCCCGCTGGACTGATAGGTGCAGCATTTGGATCAAGTAATTTAATTTGCCCTGAGCTTACGAGTTCTTGAATAGAACCTGGTTGACCATTAACAGTAGTCATGACTTTGGCTTGAGAGAGACTTTCTAAGGTATCACCCGGTTGGATCGGTGGCTCCGCGAAGGCTGAAGCACTTATCACTGTGCCGATTAAACCAAGAGAAGCTAAAATCTTAGAATGCATAAGAACTCCGTAAATTGCATGTATTATTTCGTTGAATTCATTTTTACCTTGGCATATTTTTTGAAGCGACAGCAATCAAAGATACGCAATCGCATCATGTTGTCGTAGAAAAACTCTACAAAAAAGACATTTTGTTACATGCAAAATCATCTAAATATGGCGTTTTGTTTAATTGTTATGCGAATAGAACTCGAGCGATATACTTCGTATACGCTGATTGTTAAGCTCGTGAAAAACCGATGTTTATTGTAGTTGTTATGGCGAAGAAGAAAAGCAGTTCAGGTAAGTCAGTCTTTAACATGTTTAATCAAAATGGCCTGAAAGTGATTTTAGGATTGGTGGCAACGGGAAGTTTTGCGATTGCCTTTGGTCAAGAAAAAATTCAGCAATACGTGTCTTTTAGCCCAAGCTCAAATTCAGCCTGTTTAGAACAATTTTATCGGGAAATTCCGCCTTATTTACTCAAAGAAAGTTTAAGTAAACACAGCTATGCACTGTGCTTTAACGGTTTTAATGTGATGTATTCGGGCGTTTCGAAAACACCTCTCTGGGTTGCAGAGGCCCTGACGCCAAAGCGTCTGAGCCAAAAAATTCCACGTGAAGATAGTTTTCACGAAGAAAATAATGTCGCAACCGAGCATCGAGCGACATTGTCGGACTACCGTGGTTCAGGCTATGACCGTGGACATATGGCACCGAATGCGGATATGCCCAACAAAGCCGCACAATTTGACAGTTTTTCTTTGGCCAACATGGTGCCACAGGCCCCTAAAAATAATCAGCAAGTGTGGCGTGAATTGGAAGAAGCCACACGGGCGCTTGTGACCAAGCAAAAGCTAGATGTTTTTGTGGTGACTGGGCCAGTGTTTCACGGCAAAAAGCTCAAGACCATTGGTCAGGGAGTGATTGTTCCGAGTGCGGTTTACAAAGCGATCTATATGCCAAAAACGGGTGCAATTGGCGCTTATTACGCACCGAATGATAATTCACAGCAGGTAAAAATTGTCAGTGTCTGCTATTTGGAAGAGCAGTTGGGTGTGAATTTATTTCCGCAACTGACAGAAGAGCAAAAACGTAACACCTATAAACTACCGTTGACAGCAACGGCGGTAAAAGCCAATAGCGCAATTCAATACTCACATTGGGATGCGGAAAGTCAGTGTGCTGAGGAGGTTTCATCCGAGCAGCTCAAAGCCTTACAAAAAAACTTTAAATCGGGCTCTACTCAGTCGAGTAGTGGTAGCACCGTCACAAAGGGCACGGGTATTGGTGCGGCGGATCAAGATGCGATTGTTAAACAATTAGTCGACGTCTTATTGCAATATATTTTGCAGCTGTTACGTTAAAGTTCTAGGCAGTTGGATGTATAGACATTCGACTGCAGTGCCCAATGCCTGAAAAATAAATACGAGTAAAAATAAAATGTTTAAACCTTTTGTACAAGGCAACGAGTCTCATGCCATTCATGATTTGACCCTTGAAAATGACACAGACTGCGTCAGTATTTATGGCAATTTACAACTCACCAAAGACCAAGCTGGCCTAGCTGCGGCCAAAGCATTGCAGGCGTATCTGAATGCCATTGTGCAACAGCTTGAAAGTGAAGCTCAGCTTCCTGAGAAAATTGAACGTCCGCAGTCGGATGAAATTGACAATCCATTTTTATAACATAAGTCTATCTATGTTCCATGTGGAACAATAACAAACCCTACAGATTGTAGGCTTTGTTATTAATGGGGAGAGAAAAAATTAATCCTCGCCAGAGATATGTCTAAGTGCAAAGGCACCCGTTAAAACGGTTAAACCAAAGGCAAGTGCAACGCCAAGAAAGCCGATGCGCAACTCGGGAAAAGCTGCTGCAAAAATGGCACTGCCACAGCCTCCGAAGACCAACCAAAACGTTCCGATGAATTCAGCAAGATATTTATTCATAATGCGCTTTTTGTAGTTATTGATGTTTTATTCGCATAGAACTTTATATCTAACGAGAAAATACTCGTTTTTCAATCAATTTAACAAAAAAAGCATGACATCCTGATGACGTGGATTAAACAGGTCAGATTTTAGTGAAAATGGGCTTTGTTGCACAAAGATTTCATAACTATATGATTTTAAAAGTTTTGATTATTTTTTGATCCAAAATTAAATTTATTTAAATCAGATGCTTACATATTTATGCAACAAAGCCGTGAAAATGCTGAATACGCCACTGCTGAGGTGTGACTTGTGTCCAGTGTTTAAAGGCACGTTGAAAAGCACTTTGTTCAGAGTAACTCAGCAACAGTGCAATTTCCTGTAAGCTGAGGTGTGGATCTTTTAAGTATTGCTCCGCCAAAATACGTCGAACTTCTTGCATCCGCTGTTGGTAGGTCGTGCCTTGTTGTTGTAAGTAACGTTGCAGCTGTCGGACTGAAAAATTCAGTTGCCGAGCAATATGTTCAATTTGATATTGGTTTTTTTGTAGCCCCGTTAAAATCGCATGCTGTAAGCGCTGGTCGATGTGGGTGGAGTTGGGAAGTTTTTCCAGTAAGGCTTCGGCCTGCTGTAAGAGCAGTTTTTGCAGGGTTTGATCACCTTGCTGAAAGGGCATGGATAATTCGCTGAGGGGAATCATCATCATAGGTCGGCTTTGAGAGAAGCGAACTTTACAATTAAAGTACTGCTCATACAGTGCCGTATTTTTCGGGGCAGGGTGAGTAAAATGAACCTCGCTGAGCTGGATGTCATCATGGGCGACAAAGTGCTTCATAAACTGAATGATCAGCGCCATTGCCACTTCATTGCTGAGTTGTGTGGTCAGTTCAATTGGCATCTCCACCCAACCAAAGCATAGATTTTCACCTTCAACTGCAACATATAGCGAGCTGCCATCATAAATGAGACGGTGAAAGTCATGATAACGGGTGAGCGCTTCGCCTAAATTTTCGCAGGACAGCGCAATATAGCCCAAAATGCCTAAATGCTTGGGCTGTACATACTTTGCAATCTCGAGTCCGAGCGCAGGGATATGCAGATGGCTGTCAAGATCATTCAGTAACTCTAACCACAGTGCATAATCAAAACGTTCTAAGTTCTGTGCTTTTTCAAGCTGTTCAGAAATGGGGTAGCCCACAGCTTGGCAATAGGCATAGAGTAAATGCCCCAGTCCACCGTAGACAGAACCTGTGTAGTCTTTGAAATGTTGCATTTATTGGCTCTATTGTTCTTGTCGTAATTTGTCAATGAATTTGAATGCTAGGGTCAATATTTAGCATAGTTTCCACATTATATTCAATCTGAATATAGGAGGAATTTGCCATGTGGAAGGGTTTTGTCGCAGGATTGGTGGTTGCCAATGCGTTTGAGTGGGTTGCACATAAATATATTTTGCATGGAACACACCGTGCTGGAAAGCCACGCTATAGCCCTGTGCCTGACAGCATGAAATCGCATTGGGAGCATCACCGAGAAGTACGGAAAACTACGTTTCACGATCATGGTTATGTTGAAGGTTGGAGCAACTGGCGTACCCAAAATGAAATCGTGTCACTTGCTGTCGTGGCGGGTGTTTTTGGGACATTATTTTATCCTGTCTCCAAAGGCATGACGTTGTCTGTGTTGTACAGTGCAGGAAATTATTACTACATCCACCGCCGTGCGCACTTAGAGCCAGACTGGGCAATGCGTAAGATTCCTTGGCATTATGATCATCATATGAACTCTAATCAGGATGCCAACTGGTGTGTGACCAAGCCGTGGTTTGATTATATTTTAGGAACGCGGGTCATTTCCTCGTTGGATTTGCAAGAGCAAAATCCGTTGGGTATTGCTTTACCCCAAGTGGTGTCGAATAAGCTCACCCAGTGGGTCAATCAGGTCTTCCCTGCAAAATGGGTTAAGGCACCAGAAGCAATTCCACTGAACTCAGCGCAGACGACGGAAACGGTTGCAGGATAACTGAAATAGGTATTTTTGTCGTGATTTGTCAATAATATTGGTATGTATTGTCAATATTTCGTCATTTGAACATTCTATAGTAAAGCTGTTGATGAGGTGAAATCATCTCATGAGCACTAGTACGTCATTTTTCATTTTCCAGTTTAACAAGACAATGTTGTAGTTATTCTAGGTTTATAGGGAGTCGCAAGACTCCCTTTTTTTATCTCAACAATTCAGAGCATAATTGCGGTCAAGATCCAGCGACCATTCTAAGCTTTAACATTTGCTGCGTAATAGAAGCGATAGTACTGTCCGACTTAGCATTAGCTCAGCTGTGCCAAAGTACAGCGTAACTGAGCCTTTTAATTCGCCTGCTTTTTAAAGCCCGTTAAAATATAGCGATCCATTTCATCGGTATAGTCAGGGGAAAACTGAAAGCAAACATGCTCGTTGATGTTTAAGCTTTTGAGATCAGGGAAGCTTTGTCTAGCACGCGGACTATTGCTAAATAAAAAACCTTGTCGATCACTCTGAAAGTAAAACACTTTTTCAGTACTGATGTTGTGCCGTCGATAATGAGTGACCTCTGACCATTGTGTAAAAATACCACAAGCCCGAATTTGATCAGGTGCAATCAGCGCTTTTTCATAATACTGTTTAAACTGATATTTGCAGAAGCTGATATAGCTAAACAGGCATAAACCAAGGAGTAACAGTACAGCCAGCATACCGAAAGGGCGGTCAGCATATTTCTTCATCAAAAGGATGAAAACAAAACAGATCAATAGACCACAAATAAATAAGATTAGCTCTAAGTGATACATTTTTTCTCATCTTTAAAATGATAAAAAGAGTACTCGAAAGCACTCTTTTCATAGGTTTTACGGTTATGGTCTGTTTATAGACGCATTTCGATGCCTTGATTTGCAAGGTATTTCTTCGCTTCAGGAATGGTGTGTTGTCCAAAGTGGAAGATAGAAGCAGCCAGTACAGCGTCTGCGCCACCTTTTAAAATACCATCGGCCAAGTGTTGTAAGTTACCGACACCGCCCGAAGCAATGGTTGGAATGGTGACGCGGTCATTGATTTGACGCATCAGCTCGAGGTCATAACCTGCTTTGGTACCATCGGCATCCATCGAGGTAATCAGCAGTTCACCTGCACCAAAGTCGGCCATTTTCACGGACCATTCAATCGCATCAATACCGGTTGGTTTACGGCCGCCATGGGTAAAAATTTCCCATTTGTTCTCGCCCGTTTTTTTTGCGTCAATGGCAACCACAATACATTGTGCGCCAAAGCGTTGCGATGCTTCTTGTACAAATTCTGGGTTAAACACCGCTGCTGAGTTAATGCTGACTTTATCCGCGCCAGCATTGAGTAAGAGGCGAATGTCTTCAACTTTGCGAACGCCACCACCGACCGTTAAGGGAACAAAAACCGTTTCAGCCATACGTTCAACCGTACGATAAGTCGTGTCACGACCATTCGAAGTTGCGGTAATGTCTAAGAAGGTAATTTCATCAGCACCTTGTTCGTTATATCGACGTGCTACTTCTACTGGGTCACCTGCATCACGAATATCAAGGAATTGAACACCTTTCACTACACGACCGTTGTCTACGTCGAGGCAAGGAATAATACGTTTAGCTAGCATAATTTTTTCCAAAAATAACAGCCGATTATGAAACTTCGCGACTTAGATGCTACACCTTAATAGTCGGAGCGGGTATTCTATCAAACTTATGTAAGTTTTTTTGCAGGTTTTATATGTCGGTTTATACCACTTTGACTTTACAGGAAGTTCAGGCGTTTGCAGCACCTTATGGACTTGAGGTAATCGATCTGATCCCAATTCAAGGCGGTATTCAAAATACGAACTATTTTATTGTGTGTGAAAATGCTGTGCAGTATGTATTGACTGTATTTGAAGAAATGGATGAACAGGGCGCAGGCGAGTTGGTTCCTGTGCTTGAGCATTTAGGTCAGGCTGGTTTAGTGGTTCCTGTACCTTTAAGTCACTCAGGCAAAGCCATTCATAGTTTAAAAGATAAACCTGCCCAAATTGCCCCACGGATGATGGGCAAACATCCCATGCCTGCGACCCTTGAGCAAGCCGAGGCGATTGCGGTTGCACAAGCGCAAATGCACGTCGCACTGCAAGATTTTCCATTGGAGCGTGCAGAATACCGTGACCATGATTACTGGCTCGCTGTAGCGTTACAAATGAAACCGACATTAAGTGAGGCGGATCAAGCACTACTCAATAAGTTATTGGGGTTATATGACGCATTATCGGCGGTTTATCCGAATCGTCCAAAGGGCTTTATCCACTCAGATTTATTCCGTGACAACACTTTGTTTGAGGGCAATCAGCTCAAAGGCATTTTAGACTTTTATGAACTGAATAAAGATGAGTTCTTGTTTGATATTGCGATTACCCTGAATGACTTCTGTACCGAATATCCAAGTGTGCACTTAAATGAAGACAAGGCCATCGCATTCTTAAGCGCCTATGAAAGTATTCGTCCTTTGACGACTGATGAAAAATCTTGCCTAGGGCTGTATCTGGCAATGGCTGCTGCACGTTTTTGGATGATGCGTTTACAAGTGGCACAAAAAAATGCTGAACAAGGCCGTACGGGGGATGACATTTTGCAGAAAAATCCTGCCGAAATGCGTAATATGGTGATTGACCGCCTAAAATTTGTAACTGCTTAAATAGGAAAGAAAAATGCGTGACCAAGGACGACTCGTTGAATGGTTTGATGAAAAAGGCTATGGCTTTATTCAGCCCAACGATGACAGCAAAGATCGCGTGTTTTTACATATCAAGGACTTTGCTCGGCAAGGTCCTCGTCCTATTTTAGGTTGTGCGTTGGAATACAACGTGCTTGTGGATGCGCAAGGGCGTTATCGTGCACAGCAAGTTAGTTATTTAAAAGCATCACAAACCCAAAAGAGCCGTACCTCAAAAGTCTCATCGATAAAGACTGAACAGGGTCAACGTTGGAATCCAATGCAAATTGCGTCGGTGGCATACATCGTGTTTTTGGCACTATTGGTATTGCTGGGGCGTTTGAGTGGATTGGTGCTGCTGTTGATTAGTGTGATGAATGCGGCCAGTTATTGGTTCTATGCGCAAGATAAAGAAGCTGCGCAAAATGGACAGCGCCGTGTACCTGAAAATACATTACATCTCCTTTCATTTTTGGGCGGTTGGCCTGCAGCATGGTTAGCGCAGCAAAAGCTACGACATAAAACACAAAAACAACCCTTTAGAAAGATTTACTTTTGTACAATTCTATTCAATATTCTTTTAATTTTATGGCTTATTTCTCCTTTCAATAGTTTGCCTATTTAAAGTTCAAGCCCACTTCATGAGGGACAATATGAATTATTCAGTCGATCAAGATCCGAATCGTAGTCTGACTTTTATTCTTTATATTTTGTATATCGTTGCGATTTTTTCCGCAGGGATTTTAGCCATTATTGCTTTAGTGATTAATTATGTGAAGCGTGGCTCTGTGCGTGGTTCCATTTTTGAGAGCCATTTTACTTGGCAGATTCGCACCTTTTGGTGGTATTTGATTTGGAACGTGATTGCCTTTGTGCCATTTATTTTCTTATTCTTTACGGGTGAAAATGTCACCGCTTTCGCAGGTGTCGCACTCGGTGCTTCAACATTCTGCGTATCTGTGATTGGGTTGTCATGGGTGTGGATTGTATATCGTGCCATTAAAGGCATTATTCGTTTAAATGACAATCAACCGATGTATCAATAACAAGTGGTGAGATTTAAAAAGGGCAGTGTGCCCTTTTTTTATGATTTTTTTATAACAAGGTTTATGCACCGAGATGAACCAAGCTGATGCAGCAGTGTCTCTGTTTTTGTGTAGGCTTTTAAAAAGCACCTTACAAAATTGAATTTCAATCTTTACTTTTTTATATGGCTTCGCTGCATAAATATTTTTCAAGATACTGATTTTTAAGACGTTCTCGAAATTTTAATAAAAATAAATATAATAAAATCATAGATTTAGGTGTTTGTCTAGCAAAGCCCCATTGATCACGCGATTCAGCAGTTTTTTCGTTTCGGAGATCGGCTAAAGTTGTTCGAGGTTCTTTTTCGACTTCAGCAGTTTCGGTTTCCATTCACTAATCATAATGCCAAACACCACCAAAAGTCCGCCCAGCAAAGCTAGTGGTGCCAAACGTTCTCCTGCAAGGCGCCCAAATAGTGCTGCCCATACTGGCTCTCCTGCGTAAATAATTGCCGCTTGAGATGGATTGACTGAGCGCTGTGCCCAATTCATTACATATTGAATCACGGCGCTGGCAAGCCCCAAGCCGAGTGCGATACTCAGTAAAGGCCATGAAAAGTCTGGAATGTAGTGTTCACCTGCCAATGGCATGGCTGCAAAGGCGAGTACAGAGGCAACTGCAAGTTGAATCACCGTTACTCGACCAATATCGACTGTTGGAGCAAAATAACCAATCAGAATAATTTCCATTGCTATAGCGATTGCACCGAGTAGGGTTAAGGTCTGACCAAAATTCAGTGAAATTGAATTCAGGCTATTCCCTGTAAGTAAGACTAAGCCCATAAACGCACAGAGCGCACCAATCCAAATCATAAAATGGGGTACTTTACGAAAGATCAGCCACAACAATACAGGTACCAAAGGCACATACAGTGCTGTTAAAAAGGCAGATTCACTGCTACTGACTGTTTGTAGTCCGACCGTTTGTGTGCCATAGCCAATCGTGACCATACAACCAATGAGTGCACCTGCGCACAGGTCTTGTCGGGTGATGTGTTTTAAATGGTGATAGGAAAATAAGCCAATAATTGTCGCGGCGCAGGCGAAACGACAACCCACAAAGAACATGGGGGAGCTGAAATTTAAGGCATATTTCACGGCCAAGAAGGTGCCGCCCCAAATAAAAGTAATGAGAATTAGCGCAATGACAGGCGCTTTAGAACCGAGCTGAGTATTCAACATAAAAAGACTGGTGTGCAATATATTGCACATAGCTTGTCATGCTTTGTTTTTGTGTGCAATATATTGCTCAATATTTTTTTTGATTTATCTGTATGAACTCTCCTGCGGTGCTACAACACGTCAGTCAAAATGTGCGTCATTATCGAAGTTTAAAAGGCCTGAGTCAGCAGCAACTGGCAGATTTGGCCGGGTTAAGCCGTCGCATGGTGGCTGGGGTTGAATCAGTGCAGGACAATATTAGTTTGGCGAAACTCAGTTTGATTGCCGATGTGCTTGAGGTCGATTTTGTACAGATCATTGCTGCACCTGAACAGCAAGGGCAAGCGGTGGTCAATATTTTGGCTTGGCAGGGTACACAAGCACACAGTGAAGCAAAATTAATGGCTTCAGCAGCAGCAACACAAAAAGTTGAACTGTGGACATGGGTACTTGCCCCAAATGAGCACTATAGTGCAGAACCCGACCCATTCGGTTGGCGTGAGATGCTCTATGTGATGGAGGGGGAGTTAACTTTGGATTTGGCAGGTGACATAAAAGTCTTAGGTGTAGGAGAGTCGATTGTGTTTTCGAGTGCCATCGAATACCAATACATCAACCGTGGAACTGTACCGTTAAAATTTATTCGTAATGCAATTTATTAAGAAGCAGATCTTAAAAACTGATATTTAGCGCATAAAAAAGAGGTCAAAAGACCTCTTTTTTAAATTCAACAATTAGAGTGATTGTTCATCTAACAGCAATTGTGCTTCACGTAGGTTTAAACTGCCTTCGTAAATCGCACGACCGGTAATTGCACCCAAAATACCCGGTTGACCTTTGAGGTTACGTACGTCATCAAGGTTGGTCACACCACCTGATGCAATCACAGGTAGGCCAGAGTATTGTGCCAGTTGAACAGTTTGCTCAACATTGACCCCTTGCATCATCCCGTCACGCGCAATGTCGGTATAGACAATGCTCGATACGCCCGCATCGGCAAAACGTTTGGCCAAATCGGTTGCTTTCACATCGGTCACATTGGCCCAACCATCGGTGGCCACCATGCCATTCATGGCATCGATGCCGACAATGATATGACCTGCAAATTTCTTACAAGCTTCTTCAACAAACTCAGGGTCTTGAACTGCCTTGGTGCCAATAATGACAAAAGACACACCTGCTTCTAAGTAGTGTTCAATGGTTTCTAGTGAGCGAATACCACCGCCAATTTGAATTGGCAGTTCAGGTTGTGCGCGAGCAATGGCTTCAACCACAGGTTTATGAATTGGCGTACCAGCGAAAGCACCATTCAAATCGACCAAATGTAAGCGACGCGCGCCTTCATTTACCCAGTGCTGTGCAGTTGCAACAGGATCATCAGAAAAAACCGTATCGTCTTCCATACGACCTTGTTTTAAACGAACACATTTGCCATCTTTCAGGTCAATTGCAGGGATGATCAGCATGCTTTCGCTCCTAGCCAAATCTTAAATAAAATCAATGTCCGTCATCTTAGCAAAGTATTGGCAATTTTCTAAGCATCTGTTACAGCTTTTCATGACGACAAGGTTTTGTTGTTTTTTCTAATTCTTTGGAAATATCTTTTGGGAGTTGCTCTAAACGCCGCAATTCTTCAAAAACCAACAGCGCCGCATAGGCATCCGCAGCGGCATAGTCAACTTGTTCAGGCGTGAGTATTTTCCTCGCCCAATTTGAAGTGCTGACTTTTTTGCTTTTCGGGAAGTTGAGTTGAAACAGCAGGGCGATGGCATTTTTAATGCCGACAGGGTTGGTCAAACCAAAGCTGGCAAAGCATTTTGACAGCTCAACCACACCCTTGAGTTCAAAACCCTTTTTGCGGAATAGATGGGCATCATTTTTTAAACCAAAGCCCACTTTGAGCTGGTCTGGATTCGCCAAAAATGGTGCAAGGAAGCTCCAAATGGGTGGACTCATTTGAAACAAATAAGCCTGCTCGACGCTGGCCAGTTGAATGAGATGCGGACCCGTGGAGACTTCTCCCACTTGAAAGGTCGGTTTGGACTCGCTGTCAAAACCGAAGATGGAAACCTGTTCTAGTTCAGCGCGGATTGCTTCACACTGTTCTAAGTTTTGAATGACATGAATTGCTTGTTTTGGCAAATTTTGAAAACGAGGAAATTTTTGAATTTCGACTTTGCTGGGAAGGATGTGTTGAAAAGAAGAATCCATCATGCTTTGACTATGCCACTGTTGCTTAAGCCTAAAGCTTTTGCGTTGATTTAGCAAAACAGCCGACCTAGGTAGGCTGTTTTGCACAGGTGATTTTAGGACATAAAACCAGCCGCAATGCCGCCGATAATCGCTAAAACGAAAATCACGATGTAAATCCATGCCAAAACGGCTTCCCAGCCTGCCGTTGGGCGTGGTGAGCCATAGCTGTTGCTACGATCATCGCCTGGTGCGAAAATCAGGTAAAGCATTAGGATCACGTTGGCAAGAGGCACCAGCATCAACAGTGATAACCATCCCGTATGGTTGCGGTCATGTAGGCGACGAATAGTAAATACAAACGTGAAGTACATCAGCGCAACATAGATCAGGACGATAAAAATCATGCCGCCACCGAAGTTGCCTGTTTCCAAGTTCACAAATGTATTAGGAAAGATGGCGATGAAAATACCAAGAATAATTGACGCTACAATGGCAAGTAGACAGTTCCATGCTAGGTATGAAAAACGTCCGAAACGACCTGCGGCATTCAGCGCAGATTCTTGTGCATATTGAGTCATAGTGACTTACCTTATCGTTGTAAATTAAGTTTTTTATAAATAAAAATGTCTAAAAAGCAGGCAAAGCATAATCAAATTTGGTGACAATGAAAAGGCATCTCAGCCATCTTGAGTACACTAGTCTGCTGTAAAGCAAAGATTTTATACATTGAAAGGCACAGGAGTGGGGTCACACGCCTCATTTACTTAAGCTGTTTCTGATTTATTTTTAGTCTAGATGCATCAATTTTGGATAAACAAAAGCCCAACCGAAGTTGAGCTTTTTCAATCAAACAGAGGCTGGAATAAATTAAATTTTCCATTCCACAAAGTTTTTCAGCAGTTGCAAACCTGCGGTATGACTTTTTTCAGGGTGAAACTGTGTCGCAAACAAATTTTCTTGATGAATTGCCGTGCAGAACTCTAAACCGTAGTCACAGGTCGCCGCCACAATGCCAGAGTTCTTCGGTTCAACATAAAAGCTGTGCACGAAGTAAAAACGTGCATCTTGCTCAATGTCTTTCCACATTGGATGACTCGGATCAGCCTGATAAACTTGGTTCCAACCCATATGGGGTACTTTCAAGCCGTCTACATCAGGAAAGCGTTTCACACTGCCTTCAAAAATACCGAGAGCATCGACTCCGCCATTTTCTTCAGAGCGTTGCATGAGCGCTTGCATACCTACACAAATCGCTAATACAGGCTTATTAAATGCCGCATGACGAACGACTTCATCAATCCCTGCTTCATGCATACCTTGCATACAGTCACGCATAGCACCTACGCCGGGGAACACAATTTTATCAGCTTGAGCCACTAACTTGGGATCATTGGTTACATCGACTGTTGCACCAACATGCTCAAGCGCTTTTGCGGCTGAGTGTAGGTTACCCATACCATAGTCAAGAAGGGCAATACGGGTCATTACAAACTACCTTTGGTTGAAGCAATGGTGTTGGTTGCACGTGGGTCAATTTCACAGGCCATACGAAGTGCACGCGCAAACGCTTTGAACACACTTTCAATTTGGTGGTGGCTATTTTTACCTTTGAGGTTATCAATGTGTACCGTCATGAGCGCATGGTTCACAAAGCCTTGGAAAAACTCCGAGAAGAGATCCACATCAAAACGACCAATCATGGCGCGGGTAAATGGAATATCCATAAACAAACCCGGACGGCCTGATAAGTCCACCACAGCACGGCTTAAAGATTCATCTAACGGTGCATAAAAATGACCATAACGACGTAAACCTTTTTTGTCACCTAAAGCTTTGGCAAAAGCCTGTCCAAGCGTGATACCACAGTCTTCAACCGTGTGGTGATCATCAATATCTAAGTCGCCATCACATTCAATATCAATATCAAATAAGCCGTGTCGCTTGATTTGATCAATCATATGATCTAAAAAGGGAATACCTGTGTTGAGCGTGCCTTGACCCGTACCATCGAGGTTTACACGAACTCGAATTTTGGTTTCGTTGGTATTTCTTACCACTTCACTGATACGTTCTGTCATAGACACGTTCCTCAAAGACGTCAAATAATTGATGTAAAATGTTTCGCCGTAACGAAGTCACCGCATATTAGATTGCTCAGGAGGGTTTATCAATGCCTATTACCGTACACGCTTATACTTCACTGGAAAAAGAAGAGTTGCGCAGCCAGCTAGAGCGACTGTACGACACCAGTCCTGAATTTGGCGATGGGCATGATGCCGTAGAACAACTTGAGCAAAATCTAGCTCAGTATACCTTACTTTACACCGCAGAATTTAATACTAAAGTCATTGGCGCCATTTGGTGTAGTGGGCAGGGTGAAAATAAAACCTTAGAATACATCGTAGTACATCCTGCTAACCGTGGACGAGGGGTTGCGGAGCGGTTGGTTGAAGAAGTCTGTCGTATGGAAGAAGCCAAAGGTGTGAAAGTGTTCGAGCCGGGCTGTGGTGCGATTCATCGTTGCTTAGAGCACATTGGTAAAATTTAAGCTTTTTTAAAGCAGTCTTTGGGCTGCTTTTTTCATGAATAACGATGGTGATGCGCTTTAAGTGCAAAGAATGACTCAAAAAATGTACGAAGGGTGCTGGGTTTGCTGTAAAAGTAAACACTCAACTGATTTTTTTGAAAACGGACTTGACGCTGCTTCGCTTAAACTGTTTAATACGCGACATCGGCGTGATAGCTCAGTAGGTAGAGCAACGGATTGAAAATCCGTGTGTCCCCAGTTCGATCCTGGGTCTCGCCACCATATTCAAAATCTTATTTAAAGATTTCAATCCCTGATCCCATCAGGGATTTTTTTTGCCTGAAATTTATCCGATCAAATAAAAAAGTGATGATTTTTATTGACTATTCATCCGAGATACGGCTTAATACACGGCATCGGCGTGATAGCTCAGTAGGTAGAGCAACGGATTGAAAATCCGTGTGTCCCCAGTTCGATCCTGGGTCTCGCCACCATATTCAAAAAAGCCTCAAACACTGTTTGGGGCTTTTTTTTGTCTTATGAAAAGTTGGATTGTATAAGGTGTTGGACAACATCATGCTTTAGTTAATGGAAAATGTGCTAATTTTGAGTCAAAAATAAGACTGAGAATGGCTTATGAAAGACCGCTTTTCATCGGGAAGTCAGCTTTATCAACTCGCACGTCCGAGTTATCCAGTGAGTTTGATTCAAGAAATACTCAAGCATGTAGTAACTCCTCAATTTGCGTGGGACTGTGGTGCAGGATCGGGGCAATTAACTCAATTGTTGGCGCCGCATTTTGATGCCGTGGTGGCGACAGATATCAGTGTGCATCAGTTACAACATGCACCTTATTTTGAAAATGTTAGTTATCAAGTTTAGTCTGCAGAGCACACCAGTTTTGCCGAGCAGAGTTTTGATTTAATCACGGTGGCTCAAGCCATTCATTGGTTTGATTTTGATGGTTTTTATGCAGAGGTGCTGCGGACTTTACGACCTGAAGGCATTTTGGCGGTCATTGGCTATGGTTTAATTCAGCTGCAGCAACTTGAGTTACAGGGTTGTATTGAGCGACTTTATTTTAAGACTTTGAAAGGCTATTGGGATGCCGAACGTCGCTATATCGACGAGGCCTATCAAACCATTCCTTTTCCCTTTGAGAAAATAGCGACGTCTGAATTGTCGATGTCATTTCAATGGTCTGCTGCTCAATTGTTGGATTATTTAAATACATGGTCTGCACTGAAACATTATCGAGCGAAAAATTCAGATGACCCCTTATATGAGTTCAAAGCATTCTTTGCGTTGGATGATCACGCGAACCAACTCTTTGAGCTTAAATTTCCGATTTTTTTAAGATTGGGTCGTCTACCTGTATCGGCGCATTGAGTGTCTGAGCTTAATCGGCAATAAGACGTTTACCAAAGCACACGACTTCGATTTCCTCATAGCCTAGCTGCTCATAGAAGCTTTGCACGTCGATGTTTTCTTTACGTACAAGCAGTTGTAGTTTGGGGCAACCTAAGGCAATCAGGCGCTTCTCGAGCTGCTGTATGAGTGCAGTTGCGACTCCATTGCGTTGAAAGTGTGGATGTACTGCCAAATAATTAATCCAGCCGCGATGGCCATCATAACCACCCATCAATGTGGCGATGAGTTGTTCATCTTTAACAGCCAGTAAAAATAAACCATCTTTTTGCGCAGTTTTTCTAAAAATATCAATTTCAGGGTTATTCCAAGGGCGAGTGAGGTCGCATACCTCCCAAAGTGCAATGACGTCTTCTAAATCTGTTTCGAGATAGGGGCGAATAATGAACATGAGCTTGGCATTTTTATTTTTTGGATGCCTTTAGATTAATTGAGTTTTTTTATTTTGATAAGTGTTTTCTTACACTTTTCATCAGCCATAAAAAAACGCCCAAGAGGGCGCTTTTCTTAAACTTTAAATTAAGCAGATTTTGCTTCTGCTTGAACAGGAAGCATGTGGCCTGTTTCTTCAAAGTTAGAATGCCAAGACAACGCTTCACGAAGAAGGTGAGGTGTATGACCACCTTTTGCACATGAACGATCGAAGTAGTCATTTAATGCATCACGATACAGTGGGTGCGCACAGTTGTCGATAATCGCACGGGCACGTTCACGTGGTGCTAGACCGCGAAGATCTGCCAAACCTTGTTCAGTCACAAGGATGTCAACATCGTGTTCAGCATGATCGATGTGCGATGCAAACGGTACGATTGAAGAAATGTCGCCACCTTTTGCAATTGATTTGGTCACGAAGATCGCAAGGTGTGCATTACGTGCGAAGTCACCTGAACCACCGATACCATTCATCATTTTTGTACCACAAACGTGAGTTGAGTTTACGTTACCGTAAATATCAAATTCAAGCGCAGTGTTGATGCCGATAATACCTAAACGACGAACCAATTCAGGATGGTTCGAAATTTCTTGCGGACGTAAAACCAATTTATCTTTGTAGGCTTCAAGGTTATTAAATACTTTCTCGCCATATTTTGCAGAAAGGGTAATTGAAGAACCTGAAGCAAATTTCATTTTACCTGCATCAATCAATTCAAAGGTACAGTCTTGGAGTACTTCTGAGTACATGACAAGGTCTTCGAAGTTCGAATCTTTAAGGCCTGTAAGTACAGCATTGGCAATTGAGCCAATCCCTGCTTGTAATGGGCCTAAGTTCTTCGGTAGACGCTCTTCAGCTACTTCTTTTTCAAAGAATGCGATTAAGTGGTCTGCAATGCCTTGAGTTTCATCATCTGGCGCAGTTACCGTTGATGGAGAGTCGTGTAAGTCGTTGTTGATGACGATACCCACGATTTTTGCAGGATCGATATTGATCGCGTGCGTACCAATACGCTCATCCACTTGAGTCAATGGAATCGGTTGACGGGTTGGACGATAAGTTGGGATGTAAATATCGTGTAAGCCTTCAAATGCAGGGCTTAAGTTGGTATTGATTTCAACAATCACTTTTTCTGCGAAAATTGCGAAGCTTGCAGAGTTACCTACAGACGTTGTTGGAATGATACCGCCATCTTCAGTGATCGCAACTGCTTCAATGATCGCTACATCTGGCTTTTTCAACTGAAGGTTACGCATTTGCTCAACAGTTTCAGACAAGTGTTGGTCAATGAACATCACTTCGCCATTGTTGATGGCTTTACGTAAAGTGTTGTCCACTTGGAACGGTAAACGACGTGCCAATACACCCGCTTCAGTCAATTGCTTGTCTAGGTCATTACCTAAAGAAGCACCAGTAATTAATGTGATTTTTAAAGGATTTATGTGTGCACGTTTAACCAATGCCAAAGGTACAGCTTTCGCTTCGCCAGCACGAGTGAAGCCACTCATACCTACAGTCATGCCATCTTCAATAAAAGCAGACGCTTCTTCCGCACTGATGACTTTATCGTGAAGTGAAGCTAAACGGATACGATCTAAAGACATGGTTTACTCTCGTTAATATTCTGGATCTGGCACCGATTGTACCGATCAAGAACGACATTGTGCATACCTGTTAGGCTAAGGTCTAATTTTTTGAAAAAATGTGGGTATAAGGGATTCTGATGATTTGTAAGTGTTTGAAATATATTTGGTAAAATTAAATTGTTGAATAGTTGAATAAAATCGTTTGATCAACTATTGTACAAAGTTTAAAAATGTTCAACCAAGGTTTGCTTTAATTTTTCGAGTGGGTTGTTGCTGGAAATTTCAACATCTTGATTGTGATGAAGAGGCAGCGAAATAATTGCTTCAAGTCCGCCTTGTTCCCGATTATGAATAGTCAGTTGACCTTGGTGAATGTCGACAATTCGTTTCACAATGGCGAGACCTAAACCACTGCCTTGAACTGTTCTGGCTTCATTGCCACGCACAAAAGGTTGCATGAGCTCTTCAATTTGATCGTCAGGAATGCCTTCACCATGGTCTGCTACGCTAATTAAAATATGTTCATTTTCCACTGTTGCGGAAAGTTCAATCGGCTCAGCACCGTAGCGTTTTGAATTATTAATCAAGTTACCAATCAGGCGTTTAAGAGATAGACTACGTGCCTGAATAATCGGTAATTCAGCAGGTTCAAAACGAATATCCAGCGGTTTGAATTGCACCACCAATTCTTGTAACAGCATATTTAAATCGGTGTCTTGAATTTCCTCATCTGAGCCGTCACGCATATAGGAAATGAACTGATTTAAGATCGCGTCCATATCTTCAACGTCATAAATCAGCCCTTCTTTTAAAAAATCATCATCGGGCATCATTTCTGCACTGAGTCGAATACGGGTCAGTGGGGTGCGTAAGTCATGTGAAATCCCTGCCAACATAATCCGGCGGTCACGTTCAGTCTGATCTAGGGTGTAAATCATGTGATTAAAAGCTTGGTTGACCTCGCGAATTTCTTGAGGGCCGTGATTAGTCTCTAAATAAGGCGCTGTGCCTGTTTTACTATAACTGTTGGCAGCATTTTGCAGACGACGCAGCGGGCGATTGAGCTGACGAACCAAGGTTAAAATAATGGCTGCTGCAATAAGGGGTACGCCAAGCAGCCAACCGAAAATTAGCTCAGGGCTGTAGTTGGCATAGGTTTTCAGTGGTTCGCGGACCCAGTTACCGTTCATTTCAGGAGTTTGAATCCAAATCCGCGGGCTAGGTTTAAACTGGAAATATACCGTGGCATGTTCGACTTTTAATTCTTTGGCCAGCTTAGCTTCAATTTGGTTGGTAAAGAACTCGGCAATCACCTTATCTTTAACATTGGGATATTCTTTGGGATCGGTGACGTATTCAATGCCAACACGACTTCTTAGCCAGTCATCGACATCGACTTCAGTATTTTGATGATAAATCCGTAAATCGGGGTTGTTAAGAATTTCTATTTCAACAGCAAGATAACGAGCATGTTGTTGAATTTCTGGAAGATATAAGGTGCGCCAAAAGAACCACAAAGACATAAATAAACTGAAAAATACAATGAAGAGTACCAGTACGGTGGTGCGCATGGCAGCAGAACGCGGCTTGATTTTATCTAAAAAGCGTTCCCAGCGTGTGCGTTTCCGTTCTGAATACGCTTCGTAATCTGTAAATTTTTGAGGGTCGATGGGTTCGAGTTTCACGTGATTTCCTGTTTCTATGTAAGTGACATAGTTCAATGGTGACAGGTATGCGATACGCGAAAAGTCATCTGCAATTGTTCGAGGCAGGAGGTCTAAATGTTATAAAGTTTCTGCGAGCATGATGTTGAAATGCAGAAATATGCCGAGTTTTGCAGATGACAATGGTTTTGCTTACTTTTGTCGAAACAAAAGTAAGGCGAACCGCAGGTTAATCGATAAAGTTGAGCTTAATTTTAGGACTCCGACGTGCTGATTATTGCTACTCAGTTTAAAAAGACCGAAGCCGTATTTTTCAGTTTTTGAATTATTCCGCGCCATCTGGAACGAACACATAACCTACACCCCAAACCGTTTGAATATAGCGTGCACGCGCAGGGTTTTCTTCCACAAGGCGACGTAGGCGCGATACTTGAACATCAATTGAACGTTCCATTGCACCCCATTCACGGCCACGTGCAAGGTTCATCAATTTGTCGCGAGTCAAAGGCTCACGTGGATGTTGTACCAAGGCTTTCAGTACCGCAAACTCACCTGTAGTTAGGGTTACGACTTGACCTTCACGCGTGAGAGTGCGTGTTGATAAATCAAGTGACCATGGACCAAAGCTGACTACTTCCATTTGTTGGCTTGGTGCGCCTGGAACTTCACGGACTTGGCGGCGCAGTACAGCGCGAATACGTGCTAACAACTCATTTGGATTAAATGGTTTCGGTAAATAGTCATCTGCACCTGCTTCTAGACCTGCAATACGGTCTGAGTCACTGCCACGTGCGGTGAGCATAATAATAGGCGTATCGATATTGGATTGGCGTAGACGACGACAGATACTTAAGCCATCTTCAACAGGAAGCATGAAGTCGAGCACAATCAGTGAAAAAAGTTCACGTTGTAAGAGACGATCCATTTGAGTTGCGTCATGCGCTGTTTTTACCACAAAGCCTTTATCTTCTAAAAAGCGTTGAAGTAGCGTACGTAAACGCACATCGTCATCTACCACTAAAATGCGTTCAACGCGATCTGCATCGCTATGTACAGCATCTGTTTTTTCAGCAGGTACAACTAAACTCATTGAAGTGCTCCTTTATTCTTTATTGTCATCGTAAACAAAAGTCGGGATATTCTTGAGTATACGACTCATTTGTATGTCTTTACTATGCTCTAAAGCAACAAATATTGCAGGTAAAATCAAGACATAGATACCAAATGTATACATCTTAGCCCATAGAAAAAAATGGCAAAGAATACCTAAAAATAAGATTTAACACTGAAAATGAGATGGATTTATGAAATTTGCCTGAAATATGTCACATTTAAGCCATTAAATTAATAAAAACAGTTGTGGATTTTATAGTCTTGGTCTTTATAATCATGGCTTTTAGTACATATCCTTGTGGGATCACATACGATGACTGACTTAGTTCAGCAGTTGGCAAAAGAAATTGCCGTACGTCCAAATCAAATCGAGGCTGCCATCAAGTTGATTGATGAAGGTGCTAGCGTTCCATTTATTGCGCGTTACCGTAAAGAAGTCACGCAAGGCTTAGATGATGCGCAGTTACGTCAGCTCGATACACGTTTGGCTTATTTACGTGACTTATTTGAACGTCGCGACAAGGTAATCGAATCATTAAAAGAACAAGACAAATTGTCTGATGATTTATTGGCACGTGTAAATGCTGCTGAAACTAAAAATGCCTTAGAAGAAATTTACGCACCGTACCGTCCAAAACGGACCAGTAAATCATTTAAAGCCAAAGAAGCAGGCTTGGGCCCGATTGCAGAGAAAATCTTTGCAGAAGCGGTTGATCCAGCTGAAGCATTGGCAGGCTTTAGCCATGAAGATTATCCAGATCTAGAAAGTCAGTTGGATGCGATTCAACATATTTTAATTGATGACTGGGCGCAGAACATTGCACTGACAACTGAACTTAAGGCCACGTTTGCAAAAACAGCCACTTTAAAAAGTTTAGTGGCAAGTGATGAGAAAAAAGAAGTTGGCAAAAAATTCCGCGATTACTTCGACTTTTCTGAAAATTTAAATAAAGTCCCATCACACCGTTTATTGGCTATGTTACGTGGTCGTCAAGAAAACGTTTTAGGTTTAAAAGTTGATGGCGAAGATGATGCACCATTGGCGCGTATTGAAACAGAATACAGCCTTGAAACTGCACAGCCACAAGCACGTCAAGACTATTTAAAACAAACGGCTAAATTGTTCTGGTTAGGCAAGGTTCGTCTAAGTATCGAACATTCGTTGCTCACCGAAAAACGTCTTGCAGCCGAATCTGAAGCAATGGATGTTTTCGCTGAAAACTTACGTCATTTGTTGTTGTCTGCACCCGCGGGCGCACGTACAACCTTAGGTGTAGACCCTGGCATCCGTACAGGGGTGAAATTGGCTGTGGTGAATGCATCAGGTGATGTACTTGCACATAGCACGATTTATCCATTTGCACCTAAAGACGATAAAGCGGGTTCAATTGCAGAACTTGCTCGTTTATGCCGCGAGTTCAATGTTGACCTGATTGCCATTGGCAATGGTACAGCAAGCCGTGAAACAGAAAGCGTTGTAGCTGAAATGATGGCGGCAAACAGTGATTTAAAACTGACCCGTGTTTCAGTATCAGAAGCGGGTGCATCGGTTTATTCAGCATCTGAATTGGCTTCTGCGGAGTTACCAGAGTTAGATGTGTCGATTCGTGGTGCAGTGTCGATTGCACGTCGTTTACAAGACCCATTGGCTGAACTGGTGAAAATCGATCCAAAATCGATTGGTGTAGGTCAGTACCAGCATGATGTGAACCAAACTGGTTTAGCGAAAACCCTTGAAGCAGTCGTTGAAGACTGTGTGAACTCGGTAGGTGTAGATGTTAATACTGCATCATCTGCTATCTTGGGTTATATCGCAGGTTTGAATAAGTCGATTGCGCAGCAAATTGTCGATTTTCGTAAAGAAAATGGCCGTTTCGACAACCGCCAAGATTTGAAAAAAGTACCGCGGTTAGGCGAGCGTACTTTTGAACAAGCGGCAGGTTTCTTACGTATTCAAGATGGTTCAGAGCCACTGGATGCTTCTGCTGTTCACCCAGAGTCTTATGCGCTGGTCGGTAAAATTGTTGAAGCGAAAGCGACGACGGTGAAAGATATCATTGGTAACTCTGAAATCATTCGCCAAGTGAATGCTGAAGAATTTGCAGATGAGAAATTTGGTTTACCAACTATTCAAGATGTACTGTCTGAACTGGAAAAACCAGGTCGTGATCCGCGTCCAGAGTTCCGTACAGCAAAATTCCGTGAAGACATTACGGAAGTTGCGCAACTGACTGAAGGCATGCAGCTTGAAGGTGTCGTGACCAATGTGACGAACTTCGGTGCTTTTGTGGATGTGGGTGTACACCAAGATGGTTTAGTTCATATTTCAGAGTTGGCCAATGAATTCGTTGCAGATCCGCATAAAGTGGTGAAGCCGGGGCAAATTGTGCAAGTACGTGTACTCACTGTAGATGCTGAGCGTAATCGTGTGAATTTGTCGATGCGTCCGGAAGGTGCTGAAGCGGCTAAAGCTCCGCGTCAACCACGTCGTGAAAATACAGAGCGTAGTGAACGTAAACCACAAGGTAAACGTCCACAACAAACACGTCCTCAAGGCGAGCGTGCTCAAACAAATAAGAAGCCGCAAACGGCTAAACCTCAAGAAAATAAAATTGGTGGTTTAGGTGCATTGTTACTTCAAGCAGGGATTAAAGGTTCGAAATAATCTTTAAGATTTGAATAAAAAAACCTCCCAAGTGGGAGGTTTTTTTTATGGTTACTTTTATCCGTTGATGATGGGCACGATCCAACTGGTGATAATCAGCATAATGCCAAAGTGCCCAAGCTTTCGGCAAACTTTGACAAAAGTTGGAGCGGGTTGTTCCAGTCGAGTGGCATAATCTTTGAGGCTTATGGCTTGGGTGCTGCGGCTATGCCACAGGAAAACAGCAAGGTCGATACAGATTAGAATCGTCCCGACATTGGCCACGATATCCATCAATACATAATCTTGTAAATACAGGCTACTGCCTACTCGGTAGCAGAGATAAATCGCAAAAGCGATACACACATATTGCAGTACGAAAGTAAAAGCGCGCATAAATTCACAAAATAAAAAAAGACGGCTGTTTATAACACAAAAAGTAGAAGGGTCACGTCGTCTTTATTTTTTGTCCACAAAAAAAGGTATGAGTCTTAACTGATTAGGCTTTGTGCAATCAGGCTGGAAAAAATGGAGACTAAACCTATTTTTGAAAAAATATTGCAATACATGCTTGAGGGTTGTGAGGTTGGCTTGTTTTTTGTTTCTAGAGAGTATATTTCGCTCGTCAGTGGGGTAGGCTGTTGCGGTGCGCGTTGGCTCTTAAAGCCAAATTCGAGCAAGATCATCAGCAAACCGCCATGAATCAGCACTTGCCAAATTGAAATATGAGAGAGGGTAAGTTCTGTATATAGATTAAAAGCAGTGGTTGCAGCAAAGATGAAGCAAAAAAGCTTGAATAAATAAAATGTCTGCATTTCTTTTCCCCTTTTATTGTTGCTCTTATGATGGGCTTTTTTTCTTAAGCGAATATTAATAACTATAAAAGAGTTGTAAAAAATTTAGCTACCCAACCTTTGATCAAAGGTTGGGTAAATTGTAAGAAAACTTACCAGTGTTCACCTGGGAATAAGCGTGCATACGCTTTTTGCACCCAGTTGAGTTTTTGCTGTTCACCTACAGACGCGGTAGAACTTGGGAATAAGTTATAACCAATCGACATGAGCTTATTGTTGATGTCTGGTGCGATTGAATAAGTGATTGATGCCAAACGACCTAAGTTAGTTGCCACTTTCTTCGGGCGTTTCACAATCGCATAAGCAACTAGATCTGCTGCTTGTTCAGGCGAAAGAGTCGGAACGTATTTATAAATTTTCGTCGGCGCAATCATTGGAGTGCGTACCAAAGGCATATAAACCGAAGTAATCGCAATTTTATGTGAATGCACTTCGGCAGAAAGACAGCGACTGAATGCATCTAATGCGGCTTTAGACGCCACATAGGCTGAGAAACGAGTGGCATTTGCCAATACGCCAATCGAGCTAATGTTAATAATATGCCCATCACGACGAATCATCATTTGTGGCAGGATGTTCATGACTAAACGTACAGCACCAAAGTAGTTGAGTTGCATGGTGCGTTCAAAGTCGTGGAAGCGTTCTGCTGACTCATGTACAGCACGGCGGATCGAACGACCTGCGTTATTAATTAAAATATCAATATGATCGACTGAAGCTAAAATCTGCTTAGAGACTTCATCAATCGAGTCTAAATCATTTAGGTCACATGGAAAAACAGAGGCTGAACCACCTTTGGCTTCGATTTCTGCTTTCACTTCTTCTAGTGTTTCTTTGGTGCGCGAAACTAAAAGGACGTGCGCTCCTGCGTCAGCCAGTTTGTGTGCAACGGTTAAACCAATACCACTTGAAGCGCCTGTAATTAAGACGGTTTTTCCATTTACACGTTCTTTAAAAAGTCTATCCATTCTTGAATTCACGTTATCATTCCTGATCTAAGTCAAATATTTTAGGGTTATGGCTGTTTTTATATTCGATTATTAAGGCTGCATTTTCGGAGAAATGTAGCGGCTTTCCTTCACGGTATAATACCTAAACTGCTTAAAAATATCACGGCATAAGTTATTGAAATAATAAATAATTTTAGAGCAAAAGCTCTATTTTATTGGTTCTAATTACTTGTTTTTACCACGAATTCAAGCGAAGTGAAAGGGCTATAAATATAAAAGACAAGCGTATAAAAAACCTCAATCATGTGATTGAGGTTTTAAGTTTAGTGGTCTGTATTTTAGACTTGAGCCAAGGCCTGTTCTAAATCTGCAATCAAATCATCAATATGTTCAATGCCTACAGATAAACGCACCATGTCAAGACTTACTCCAGCAGACTTTAATTCCGCTTCATTCAGTTGGCGATGTGTGGTGGTGGCGGGGTGGCAGGCCAGACTTTTGGCATCGCCAATATTGACCAAGCGAGTGAAGAGTTGTAGAGCATCAATAAAGCGGGTGCCACCTTCGCGGCCATCTTGTACCCCAAAGGATAAAATTGCCGAAGGTTTTCCTTTGACATATTTTTGCGCTAAGCCATGCTGAGGGTGATCTTTCAGGCCAGCATAGTTGACCCATTTCACTTTGGGATGGGCTTGTAAATATTCTGCGACTCTCTGCGCATTTTCAGTATGACGTTCCATACGTAGGTTTAGCGTTTCTAAGCCTTGTAGAATCAAGAACACGCTTAAAGGGCTAATCGCAGCGCCGGTATTACGTAGTGGTACCACGCGGGCACGCGCGATATAAGCTGCTTCGCCTAGAGCTTCGACATAGTTCACGCCGTGATAGCTTGGGTCTGGCGTATTCAGCACTTTAAAACGTTCAGGATATTTGCCCCAAGGGAATTTACCGCTATCGACAATGGCACCGCCAATTGAGTTACCATGCCCGCCAATATATTTGGTCAGGGAATGCACCACAATATCCGCCCCATATTCAAAGGGTTTCAGCAGTGCAGGGGTTGCGACAGTATTATCGACCACCACAGGCACACCATATTCATGTGCGATTTTGGCGATCGCTTCTAGGTCGATAATATTGCCCAGTGGATTGCCAATCGATTCAACAAAAACCAACTTGGTTTTTTCATCAATTAAATCACGTAGGGCTTCAGGGTCTTGATAGTCAAAGAAACGCACATCGATACCTTGTTTCGGTAGAGTGTGGGCAAACAGGTTATAGGTGCCGCCGTACAAGGTTGAAACAGAAGCAATGTTGTCCCCTGCTTCGGTAATGGTTTGAATGGCATAGGTGATGGCAGCCATGCCAGAGGCTAAAGCCAACGCACCAATTCCGCCTTCGAGTGCGGCTAAACGTTGTTCTAGCACCGCAGTGGTCGGGTTCATAATTCGGGTATAAATGTTACCTTGTGCTTTAAGGTCAAATAAATCCGCACCATGTTGCGTATTATCAAAGGCATAAGAGGTGGTTTGATAAATCGGTACGGCCACTGCTTTGGTGGTGGCTTCGGGGCTATAACCAGCATGGATAGCCAAAGTTTCATCTTTATAGGTCATGGGACTTCATCTACGTGAGTTAAATATTGCACAGTCTACCATCAATGAATATGAGTGAAAGTGTGAAAATAATGAATATTTATCTAAAAAATTCATAAAGATGAGCTGAGCGTAGCTTCTTGTCTGCGGAAAAGTAAGATAAAGAGAGTGTTTAAAAAATAACCGCACTGAAAGTTGTAACATTGCATTGAAGATCGGTTTCATGCCTTATTTTTTCAACGTATTCATCGTATAATGCCCGCAAATATTTTTTCGCTTCTTGCGATTTTTTGGTTTTTCTATTGAGGAGTCCTACGTGGCCCAATATATTTATACGATGAACCGAGTGTCTAAGATGGTTCCGCCTAAGCGCGAAATCTTAAAAGACATCTCTTTGTCATTTTTCCCGGGTGCAAAAATTGGTGTACTTGGTTTAAACGGTGCAGGTAAATCGACCTTGCTTCGTATTATGGCGGGCGTAGACAAAGATTTCTCTGGCGAAGCGCGTGCGCAACCGGGTATCAAAATTGGTTACCTAGAACAAGAGCCGCCACTTGATCCAAATAAAGATGTCCGTGGAAACGTAGAAGATGGTTTACGTGAACCATTGGATGCTTTGGCGCGTTTGGACGAAGTATTTGCTGAATATGCAGCAGAAGATGCAGACTTTGATGCGTTGGCAAAAGAGCAAGAAAAACTTGAAGCGATTATCCATTCATGGGATGCGCATAACCTGAGCAACCAAATGGATCAAGCCGCAGCTGCCTTGAACCTTCCAGCTTGGGATGCGGATGTGACTCTACTTTCAGGTGGTGAGCGTCGTCGTGTTGCATTGTGTCGTTTGCTTTTATCTAAGCCAGACATGTTACTTCTAGACGAACCGACGAACCATTTGGATGCAGAATCTGTGTCTTGGTTAGAGCGTTTCTTGAAAGACTTTGCCGGCACGATTGTGGCGATTACGCACGACCGTTATTTCTTGGATAACGTAGCGGAATGGATTCTTGAGCTTGACCGCGGTATGGGTATTCCATATCAAGGCAACTATTCTTCTTGGTTAGAGCAGAAGAATGCGCGTCTAGAACAAGAGAACAAGCAAGAAGAGTCTTTTGCTAAAGCATTGAAGAAAGAACTTGAATGGGTTCGTTCAAATGCCAAAGGTCAGCAAAAGAAAAACAAAGCGCGTATGGAGCGTTTTGAAGAGCTTAACTCACGCGAATTCCAACAGCGTAACGAAACTTCTGAAATCTATATTCCACCTGGCCCACGTCTAGGTAATAAAGTAGTAGAAGTGGAAGGCATCAGCAAATCATTTGATGGTCGCGTACTGTACGAAAACCTGAGCTTTACCGTACCGCCTACAGCAATTGTGGGTATCGTAGGTCCAAACGGTGCGGGTAAAACCACACTGTTCCGTATGATGACTGGTGAACAACAGCCAGATACGGGTACGGTGACTTTGGGTGAGTCGGTTAAAGTAGCGTATGTGGGTCAGATTCGTGACACCTTAGATAACAACAAAACCGTTTGGGAAGAAGTTTCTGGCGGTTTGGATATCTTAAGAATTGGCGATTATGAAATTGCATCACGTGCTTATATCGGTCGCTTTAACTTTAAAGGTCAAGACCAGCAGAAGCGTGTAGGTGAGTTGTCAGGTGGTGAGCGTAACCGTTTACAACTGGCGAAAATCCTGCAAATGGGCGCAAATGTGATCTTACTAGATGAGCCATCGAACGACTTGGATATCGAAACCTTACGTGCGCTTGAGGATGCAATTCTTGTATTCCCAGGTACGGTAATGGTGGTGTCGCACGACCGTTGGTTCCTTGACCGTATTGCAACGCACATCTTGTCGTTTGAGAACGAACAGCCTGAATTCTACGAAGGTAACTATGCTGAGTATGAAGCTTATCGTTTAGCGCGTTTAGGTGATGCTGCGGTTCAAAAGCGTACCAAATACAAGAAAATTGGTGGTTAATTTCCCCGCATAAAAAAACCAGCCTTCGGGCTAATGCTGATCAGTTAAGACAAAATAGCTGAAATGCGGTAAAAATGAGCGTATCCAGATACGCTCATTTTTTTATGACTTTTTCTCAGAATTTAAGTTCAGCATTTCAGCAGACAGCTCCTTCACTT
>NZ_MVOM01000028.1:0-53390 GCF_002018895.1 Acinetobacter sp. MF4640
AATCAAATGCTTACATATTTATGCAACAAAGCCTTTGTAATTTAGAAGTTATACTCTTTAAAACAGTATTTTTAGGATTTCCTCTGCCTGTTACTCTATTCGCCATGTTCATGATCCTCTAAAATTATTCTTATTTCTAGTTCTTCTTCTGTTTCACTAGTAATAAAATGAGTAAACCCTTCTTTATCCGTTTTTACCGTGGAAAGTTTCACCATTCATGTATATTTCATAACATACATTAGCTAAAGGTTCTCCTGTTAACTCATCCTGTAGTACAAATTTTTGTCCGTATTTAAAATTAGGTTCAGCTACAAAACTATTAGTATTATTAGATACAATTTTTGGACTACTAGCCCCACTACTCATCACAGCTAAATCAGAAATTTTTAAATATTTTGATCCACAACTAGAGGTATCACCAACAGCAACAATGCTTTTTCCACCCACGACCATAAAACCTTGATTAGAAGCTATTGCACGTGATTGAACCTTACATTTAGGGCAAAAATGAGTCATACCATCAAGATGTACTGCCTTACCTTCGACTAAAAAAGATGAGTCACCTAAAACAATGATTCCACCATGATCTGTTTTACAACCTACTGTGATTAATGCTTTCATTTATTTTTTATAATTTTTTAACGATATTGTTATTAAACCATAAGAATTAAACGATACAAAATTCCAAGGAATACCCTGAAATATTGATTCCATTTTAGATTATAGGGCTTACACGATCCTAATTTTAATATTATTATATATATCAATTATTTAAAACTTAAATGTAAGCGCGAAAATGAATAGAACGCCTATTTTTATTCAAACTTAAGTTTTCCTAAACTTTGAACAATATCCTTTTCAAGTTCCTTCCACTCCTCAAACTCAGGCTCGACCAACAAGGTCTGCGACACAATGCCATAACACACTCGTTGCATATTTAAAGCCATCTGCTTGAGCTGTTCTTCATCTTGTATAAATGGCTCTAAAATGCTGTGCCACATTTGCACCATCATTTCATAACTCTTGCGATAACTTTCAATGTTTGAAACCTGTCGTTCCAGCAAAAAAGTCTGCGCCCAAAGAAACTGTCGGGCCTGAATCTGCTCAAGCTGAAAGTGAATAATCTGCTGTAAATAGCACTCAAAAGTTAATTTTGTGGATAACTCCATCAGGCTTTGTGCATAACTTTTTAGCTGCTCCGCATTAGTTTTCACATGCTGATGAATGGTCAATGCAACCAAATCTTCCTTCTTTGAAAAGTACTCATAAAAGGTACCTAAACCGACTCCCGCCACATCGGTAATTTCCCGAATGGTAATTTCGTGCGCATGGCGCTCATGCAAAAGCCGAACAAAACTTTCTTGCAAAGCCTCTTGGGTGAGTTTAGCTCTGGATTGGCGTGGCCTACGGCGGACTTGGATCTCAGGATTCTTCATAGCACAAAGCTGAACATGGCAGACTCAATTTTTCTCTATACTGAAATGAAAAGTACAGCATAACAAGAGCAAAGTGACATGAATACCGCATGGATGACCCATCAAATCAGTAATCAGTTCGATGAACTGGAAAATTATAACCTGTTTGAAACCGATACCGTTTTACAAGAAATTCTCACTCGTTATGGCAGTCAGGATCAGGCAAGACTCACAGAGATGGGAAAAGCCGTTGGTTCAGCGGAATATTATGATTATGCCGAGCTCGCCAATAGGCATACGCCCATATTACATGCCTTTGATGCCCGTGGACGCCGTAAAGACTCTATCGAGTTTCATCCCGCATGGCATAAATGGATGGGATTAAATCGTCAGTTCGATACCCACGCACATCCGTTTAATCAGCCCAATTCACCCTCAAAATGGGTCGAATGGGCAGCGCGTTTTTATTTGGCAGGGCAGGTGGAGTGTGGGAATTTGTGCCCAAATTCGATGACCTTAGGCAGTATTCCACTGATTCAACGCGAACCTGAACTGTGGGCTAAAATCGGCGATAAGTTACTTTCGACAGAATACGATGAACGTGATGTACCGATTAGCCAGAAAAAATCGATTTGGCTAGGCATGGGCATGACCGAAAAGCAAGGTGGTTCGGATGTGCGTGCCAATGAAACCATTGCTGTGCCAGTCGCAGAGTCAGGGCGCGGTCAAGCCTATTTACTCACAGGGCATAAATGGTTTTTTTCTGCACCGATGTGTGATGCGCATTTGGTGGTGGCGAAGACGGAACAGGATGGTCTGGCCTGTTTCTTTGTACCACGTTGGTTGGAGAATGGCACCAAGAACCCGATCCATATCCAGCGGTTGAAAGACAAAGTGGGCAATCGTAGTAACTCCAGCTCGGAAGTCGAATTTAAAGAGGCGTGGGGCATCATGATTGGGGAAGCTGGACGCGGTATTCCCACCATCATTGAAATGGCGAACTATACCCGTTTGACCCGTTCGGTGGGCAGTACTGCCATGCTTAGACAAGCCTTGGTGCAATGCCTTGCCTATACCCGTCAGCGCAAAGCCTTTGGTAAGCATTTGGCTGAACAACCGCTGATGCGCGCCGTATTGGCAGATTTAGCCTTAGAAACAGAAGCGGCGATGCAACTCAGTTTTCATTTGGCACACTGCTATGAAACGGATGATGCGCTGTCCGTAGCATGGAAACGTATTATGACCCCAGCGTCGAAGTTCTGGATATGTAAACGTGCAGTTGAGCTGACAGGGGAAATGATGGAAATCTTTGGTGGTAATGGCTATGTCGACAACGGCATCATGGCACGTATTTTTAAAGAAGCCCCAGTCAATACCATTTGGGAAGGCTCAGGCAATGTCATGTGTTTGGATGTGCTGCGTGCTATCAGCCGTGATGTAGAGTCGATTGAAATTCTGTTTCAAGATTTGGCCACCACGGCTATGCAAGATGAACAGTTGAAACAAGAGCTGCAAAATCTATTTCAGTTGTTCCAGCAGAAATCTGATGAACTACAATTTATGGGGCGCAGTTTGGTCAGCCGTTTGGTGATTTTGGCACAAGCAGTCCTGCTAAAACGGCATGCACCAAACTATGTGGCTGATGGCTTTATTCAAAGCCGTTATAGTCCATTTCATGGTCGTGTTGTCGGGATGCTTGAGATGAAACAACCCGACGTAGAACGACTGCTGCATAGAGCATTTGCAGCTTAAAGCTCTTTATTGTACGGAAAGCTTTTGCGCTTCATCTTGTTCGAGTTTGACGTTGGGGCTGTCTTCAGCCTGAATAATATCAATCGGAATAAAGCGGACTTGAACAATGCTTGGGTTATCGTTCAAGTCTGGCAATAGCTTTTGATTGAGTGCGGCAATTTGCGCTGGGCTAGGCGGAATATCTCCACGGATAGAGACACGGACTAAAGTGAAACCCTCTTTTTTATCGTATTGGATGGTATCAATAATATTATTGGCGTGGTTGAGTTCTGTGCTAATGGTCGCCTCGGTACTGCTTTCGTACAGCCGTGTATTGAGCAGCGCATAAAAGTTGAGTGAGAGATAAATCCCTAAAAGTGCCAAGAACATTAGGCTAACAGCATTACGTTTGAGAAATTCTTTGACATTACTCTGCACTTCTTCGGTGGAACCCCGTCTAAAGCCTGCAATCCAAAGGACTAAAGATGAGCTAATCTGAATGGCGAAGATGTTGGTCACCGCCAGTAAAAATGCATTGGCTGAGTTTTTCCATTCCATATGTGCAAATAAAATCCCGCTGGCCACCAAGGGTGGAACTAAGGCTGTCGCAACGGCGACGCCCACTACGGCCACAGATAGGCGAGGGGATACTGAGGCAAAAGCACCTGCGGCACCTCCTGCTAAAGCAATCATCAAATCCAAAATGGTTGGCTGCGTGCGCGATAAAATTTCATTGGTCATAGGTAGGTCATAGTTCACCAGCCCTAAAATGATCCCAATGCTATAAATCATTGCAACGCCAAGTAACAAGGTCGACAACGCGGTTTTAAACAGCAGCCATCGGTTATCAATTAAAGCCAAGGCAATACCTGAAATTGGCCCCAGCATCATGGCAACCAACATCGCGCCAATCACCACCGCAGCAGAGTTGGACAGCAGTCCATAGCCTGCAATAACGGCAGCCAAGGCATTCATAATAAAAAAGGTTTTGCTTGGCAGTGCATCCGCTTGGATGTTTAATCGGACTTTTTGGTGGTCAATTTTTTTGGAGTTTTCGCGCAAGGCCTGCTTATAACGAATTTTTTCTTTTAGAAACTCATACTTTTCTTGGTCTGGCGTATCTTTGACCACAATGGTTGCATCTTTGTCTTTTCCGAGTGGCATGGCGATGCTCTTATTTTGTCTGTGATTAAGATTTAATCTAGCGCTTTTATCAAGGGAAGCAAACAAAAAAATGGTGAGAAATAATATGATTCACGCTTCAATTTAAAATATGTTCTAGCCACTTTCTTTTTATTGAAGCGAGGCTTCTCGATTTTGTTGAACATCATTCATTAACAAGGACTTTTTAGCACCGAGCAGGACAGATTTTCTTGAAATCGCGAAATTATCCATAAAAAGACAGATCAATTACAGATGTTTAGCTGACCTTAGAACATGTTCTTTTAGAACAAAACACTACGATTAGAAATAATATTTTTCATCACCATGGTGGAGATGAGACGTTGCACATTTGGGAGTGCTGACAAGTGCTCATCATAGAGTTTTTGATAACTTTCCAAGTCATAGGTCACGACATGCAGCAAGTAGTCGGGGTCACCAAAAAGCCGCTGCGCTTTCACAATTTGAGGAACCTTAAGAATCGCTTCTTCAAGACTCTGCACCGAATCTTTATCGCCATTTTTGAGTGTCACAAAAACAATGGTGGAGAAATTCAAGCCGAGTTGGGAAATATCTAACTGTGCGCGATAGCCTTTGATAATACCTGCATCTTCTAAGGCTTTGACTCTACGGTGACAGGGAGAGAGGCTAAGCCCTACCTTATGCGCCAACTCCGTAACAGATAAACGACCATCGGCTTGTAGTTCAGCAAGAATCTTCTTATCAATTTTATCCATGTGGAAGAAGCTCCTCTTTTTAGGCGTTATTGCACAAATATTTAAAAGCACATTTTAGAGCCTAAAGGATATCCTTTCAAAATTATTTGATACAGATCATGTTTTGATTGGGTTAAACCTCAAAATGATGATAGATAAGAGAGGAAAGGGATGTCACCGAATATTTTAATTGCATTTTGGGGTGTTTCGATCCTGTTTGTGATGACCCCAGGTATAGATTGGGCCTATGCCATTTCGTCCGGAATACAGGGCAAAAGAGTCTTGCCGGCAGTAACCGGTTTATTAACAGGGCATTTGATGGCGGCACTGATTGTTGCAGCGGGTGTGGGCACATTGGTGACCAGTCAGCCGATATTGCTTCAAGTGCTCACGGGTGCTGGGGCTGTTTATTTGCTGTGGATGGGGCTGAGCCTGTCGATGCGTCCTGCGAGTATTAGCAGCGATCAGGTTGCCATTGCATCTTCAAAGTCATGGTACATTCGAGGCGTTTATTTAAGTGGTTTAAACCCGAAAGTTCTGCTGCTATTTTTAGCTTTATTGCCGCCGTTTATCGACCCGCGAGCGGCTTGGTCACCCACGTCACAAATTGTTTTATTGGCGGGGATTCACCTCATGAGTTGTGCGGCTGTTTATTTTTTGGTTGGATTTAGTGCGCAAAAAGTTTTGGGCACACGCCCACAGGCTGCTAGGGTGGTCAGTCGAGTGTCAGGGGCATTGATGATGTTGATTGCGATGATTTTATTGTTAGAGCAGCTTTATGGCTAAGCGACATTTTAAGTATATGGATCAAAGGCAGTGCAAAATAAAGCATTGCCATAACCTGTAATTGAATTGGAAAATAGCGGATGAGTTGGTGATATAGGTTCAGCCAAAATCGCTTGTAATACGTTCAAAAAGGCGTAAAATTTCTAGCGCATCATCAGTGAGATGATCACATCAACAAGGTGAAAAAAATGGCAAAGAAGAAAGCTGAGCCAAAAGTTGTGATTCACAACTTCGTGGCTAAACATATGCATGAAGTTAACCAAAGCCAAGTCTTTGTAGACCGAAAGAAAAATGCAAAACGAGGCTATGACAAGCACAAAAAAGGGAGATATTCAGATGATTATCTCCCTTTTTTAATGTCCGTTCTTTGGGTTTAAAGACCTTTAAGCCGTCACGATACGTGTTGCGGATTTGACCATATCGGCCAAACCATGGGTTTTAAAATAATATTCCATCTGACTTTTCACAATGAGTGGATTACTCATTTTCAAGGCACGCTCTAACAATTCGACCGCATCTGGCATTGGGACATGACAAATGGCTTTGCGTACACGCAGAATGTTACTTGAGCTCATTGATAGGGTATTGAAGCCCATCGCCATCAGTAAGATCGCAGACAAAGGATCGCCCGCCATTTCCCCACAAATACTGACCGGTTTGTTGTACTTATGACACTCTTTAACTAAGCGGGTGAGCGCACGTAAAACCGCAGGGTGGAAATGTGAATAGACATTGGCAACACGTGGATTATTACGGTCAACGGCCAGTAAATATTGCGTTAGGTCGTTTGAACCCACCGAGAAAAAGTCAACCAACTCGGCAAATTCTTCAATCTGCAATAAGACACTTGGTACTTCGACCATGATCCCGATTTTGGGTTTGGTGATTTTGACCTGTTCTTCTTCTTGTACCGCGACCCAGTCACGCTCCAGTAAATACAACGCTTCTTCTACTTCGCTGACACTGGTCACCATCGGCAGTAGAATGTGTAGGTTGTTGAGACCAATACTGGCTTTGAGCATGGCACGAATTTGTGAAGAAAAAATTTCAGGATGGTCGAGCGTAAAGCGAATGCCGCGCCAGCCCAGTGCGGAGTTTTCTTCCTCAATTGAAAAATAAGGCAAGTCTTTATCGGCACCGATATCGAGGGTACGCATCACCACAGGTTTGTTGGCAAAGTGGCTCAACTGTTGACGATAAATCGCACGCTGTTCTTCTTCACCTGGGAAGCGATCACGCAGCATGAACGGAATTTCAGAGCGATATAGACCAACGCCTTTGGCACCGCGTTGTACACCACGGACTACATCAATCATCAAGCCAGTATTGACGAACAGTTTGACTGCGACACCATCAGGGGTGATGGCATCTTTGGTTTCATACTGTTTTAAATCTTTGGCTATTTGTTCTTCTTCTTTTTGAATTTCTTTATAGCGACTACGTAAACGACGAGGCGGATTAATAAACACACGCCCTTGGTGAGCATCGACGATCATTTCCACATCATCAAGGGTATTAATTGGCAGTTCAGTCACGCCGACCACGGTTGGAATACCGAGTGCGCGAGCCACAATCACCATATGCGAGTTCATGGCGCCTTCGGTGGTTACGATGGCTGCAATTTTATCGACTGGCAGTTCAACCAAGGCTGCGGTTGAGATTTCCTCACCAATCAGGATACTTTCATCGGTAAGTTCACGGTGGCTGGAGTCGGCCTCTTGCAAATAGGCCAAAATCCGTCGCCCGAGATCTTTTAAGTCCGCGGCACGTTCACGGAGATAGTCATCTTCCATCTGTTCAAACAGATCGATGTGATTATCGATGACGATACGCACCGCACCTTGTGCCCAGTTACCATCACGAATTTGTTCTTTAATTTCCGCGGGTAGTGCATTTTCATCCAACATGCGTAAGAACACGCTAAACAAGGCGCGCTCCTCCGCCATGAGGGCATCTTGCATTTTGTCATCAAGCGATTTGATTTCATCACGCACTGAGGTGAGGGCACGATCCAGCAGTTCTAATTCTTCACTGATGTCATCGGCTTCACGGTCAGGGACAGCCGCCAAATCCGCAGGGGGATAGAGAATGACAGCACGACCTAAGGCGATCCCGCCAGAACCCGGTACCCCTTGGAAAGTTTTGTAGGCAGGTAAATTACTCGGTTTACGAAAAACATCGATATTGCCCACCGCATGCGCATGCGCAATAACCCCTGAAAGCTGAGCACAGAGCGTGACGAGGAAGGATTCTGCGGCTTCACTAAAGTCTTGCGACTCTTTGTTTTGCACCACGAGCACGCCCATCACTTTACGGCGGTACATGACCGGTACACCGAGGAACGAGTTATAAATTTCCTCACCTGTTTCAGGTAAGTACATAAAACGTTCATGTTTCGGTGCATTGTCTAGGTTGACGATTTCTTCACGTTGTCCCACCAGACCGACCAAGCCTTCACTGGTATGCAGTGAAACATGGCCGACCGAATCGGGGTTTAAACCTTTCGATGCCATCAACAAATAACGTTGATTGCGTTCGTCGAGTAAATAGATGGAGCAAACGTCAACATGCATGGCTTCTGCCACATGGTTGACCATAATGTCGAGTGATTCATGCAAACTGGTGGACGCATTGATTTCTTGTACAATGCGTCGAAGGGTATCCAGTTGCATATTCGACATCGCGTCTACTCCAAAAATAATGTGCGTCCAACTTATTTATAACAAGAGATCCTTAAAAAATCTGTAGGACGTCTAGATTTTTTAAGGCTTTTTTTGAGGGAGCTGATTGCACAGCTCCACCATCGCTTTGCGGTATACATCGCGTTTAAAATTTACAACTTGCCCCAGCGGGTACCAATAACTGACCCACTGCCATTGGTCAAACTCAGGCGGATCAGACAAATTCAAACGAATGTTCTGAGCGGGAGCAGTGAGTTTGAGTAAAAACCACTTTTGTTTTTGTCCAATACATACGGGATCGGAATCTGTACGAATGTATCGGTGCGGCAAACGATAACGCAGCCAACCTTTAGTTTGCGCTACAATTTGGACGTGTTCGGGCAGTAAGCCAACTTCTTCTCTCAGCTCACGATAAAGTGCCTGTTCAGGGGTTTCTCCATATTGGATACCTCCTTGTGGAAATTGCCAAGCATTGTGTCCAATGCGTTTTGCCCATAAAACTTGTCCAAACTCGTTTGCCAAAATGATCCCGACATTGGGTCGGAAACCTTCCGAATCGATCATTTGGCTACCTAAATATTGTGTAATTTATGACTTTGCGATCGGGGATTTTTATTTCTGTATCCAACTCGAAAAAAGCAAAGTTTAAAAATGTTAAAATTGCTATGATCTTAACGAATTTCTATCGACTAGCGGAGATAGATTTACAAATTTTTTCTTAAATTTCAGTTTTTACGAGTATTTTCATGAAATTGGCGCTATTTGATCTCGATCACACCTTGTTAAACACCGATTCAGATCATTCTTGGGGAGAGTTTTTGGTGAATGAGGGCTTGGTCGACCCAGTTCGCCATCGCGCCATGAACGATAAATTTTATGAAGACTACAAAGCAGGGCAGCTCGACCCGATTGCCTATAATGAATTTGTGTTTGAATTTTTGACTCAACATGACAATGCCTACCTCACTGAACTGCATGAACTGTTCATGCACAAAGTGATTCGCCCGCAAATGCGTCCTGAAGGTTTTACAGCCATTGAAAAACACCGCGATGCTGGACATGCTTTGGTTGGCATTACCGCAACCTCTGATTTTATTACCGCACCGATTTTCCGTGAGTTTGGGATTAGTGAAATTATTGCGACCAATGCCGAAGTGGTTGAGGGTAAATACACGGGCAAAGTGATCAACACGCCGTGCTACCAAAAAGGCAAATTGACGCGTTTAGATCAATGGCTTGCAGGGCGTGATGTTAGCGAGTCTTGGGCTTATTCGGATTCCATCAATGATCGCTTTTTACTTGAATATGCCGACCATGCCATTGCCGTCAATCCAGATGACCGCCTAGAAGCATTGGCTAAAGAGCAGGCATGGGAAATTCAAGACTGGTCGATTTAAGTATCTGTCTTTCGTTGTTTAAAAAGGCTGCTTTCGGGCAGTCTTTTTTATTTGAAAGAGATAAAATAGTAGGGCTAATAAGTGGGTTGATCTTGGAAAATTAACCAAATATGCTATGTTGAACCTTAGCTAAAACTATTTTGACTATGAAAAATTAGAACATAAGCGTGGAGAAAAATATGAGTGTACGACCAAGAATGACCCACCTGTTTGAGCAACTCGGTTTAGATGCGAGTGAAGAGGCCATCGCGTTGTTTATTGTAACGCATCAGCTCAACGCACAAACCACGATTGTTGACGCAGAGTATTGGACTGAAGCACAACGTCAGTTTTTGGCAGAAAAAATTAAATCGGACGGTGAGTGGGCCATTATTGTAGATCAGCTGAATGAATCCCTGCATGAAGATTCACTGATCCAAAAATAAGTAGAACTCAAAGAGGCTGAGCGTCGAAGCTTTGCCTCTGTTTATAAAAATAAGATAAAAGTAGAAATTTATGTCTTTCGATCATCCAGCTTTTCCTGACTCTACGTCTTTAGAACACGTCCCTTCAGTTAATCAATTAGAACAAGATCGTGCCCTGTTTGTCGGTGCGAAATATGCGTCTTACTATCAAGCTCAATTTGAAAAAATCACGCCAAAGAAACAATATGCAGGCTTTAATATTGCCGCCTTTTTCTTAGGCTTGGTCTGGTTGTTTTATCGAAAAATGTACCGTTATGGCTTTATGGCCATTGGTTTGATTGTGGCGATAGGGATGGTTGAAATATTTTTGGGGATTGAAAGTTCTGGTGCAAATATTGGCTTGGCCGTAGCATTTGGAATGTTTGGGAATACCTTGTACAAGCATCATGTCGATCAGCAGATTGCCAAAGTTCGCCAATTTGGAAATAGCAACGTCAATACGGAATTAGAAAATCGTGGGGGTACAAATATCGTAGCAGGTTCGATCTTGCTGGTGATTTGGCTTGGGCTGGTTGCATTGGCTATAAGTGCTTCTTAATTCGCTCGCGCAAAATAAAAAACCATCCTTGTGGATGGTTTTTTATGCCTGTAAAGCTTAGTTCATCATTGCAATCAGTTCTTGCACCGCACGAGATTGGGTTCTGCCCGGATGCCAAACCATACCGAGTTGACGGTTCATTTCGAACTTCACATTCAACTGCTGTAGGTCTTGGTTAATCATCGTTTTTGGAAGTACTGACCAACCCAGTCCAATCGAGGCCAACATACGAATCGACTCGAGTGGATTATTGCTCATGGTGATTTTAGGTTTCAGCCCTTGTTTTTCAAACTCTGCTAGTGTGATTTGGCTGGTATAGGTTTGTGATGCAGGCAATAAACTTGGGTACTGAATCAGGTCTTCGAGTTGTAAGTTTTGCATTTGTGCCAACGGATGAAACGGTGCTGCTACAAAAACTAAAGGATCTTCCCAAATGGTGATGTACTGCAAACGTTCATCGAGTTTGGGTGGAAGCGTTAAAAAAGCCAATTCTAAGTCGCCAGCCAGTACTTTTTCATGCGCTTGCTCGGAGTCGACAAAGTGCACATCTAAGGTGACATTTGGAAAGCTTTGCACATAGCTACGCAAATGGCTCGGCAAGTGATGTAAACCAATATGGTGACTGGTGCCAATTTTGAGTTTGCCTTGGACCATGCCTTGTTCATGACTCAAGGTGTGATGAATGTCACCCAGTTCATTGAGCCAGTTTTTAACTTTAGGCAGCAGTGAATGTGCGGCATGTGTGGCTTGTACACCACGACCAGCAGACTCAAACAGTTTCACACCAAAATATTCTTCTAAACTATGAATACGTTTGGTTACAGCAGGTTGCGTAATGAAGAGTTGATCTGCGGCTAAAGAAATAGAGCCGGTTTCCATGACTTTTACAAAAGCTTCGAAGGCTGCAAGATTCATAAGGATAATCTAGTTATGAAAGTATAATTAAATTATAAAATAATTTTATATGAATTGCGATCTTTAAAATGAACGGGAGCTTATTGGATCTGGACTAAAATAAAAAAAGATCACTTGATGTGATCTTTTGGAGAGTTGAGAGGGCGCTTGATATAAAGGCTTAAGCGGGAATATTTTCTTCGGTGGTACGGTTCTTTTTCTCCCAAATACGTTCATGGAAAAAGAATGCGAAGGCTTGAACGGTTGGTTCTAATAAGCTGAGGGTGACCGCCATCCATAAGTTACCTGTGACAAAGTAAGCCACAATCATGGCCACGGTAATGTGCATGATGTAATAGCTTAGGGTTTTTTTGAATATGCGCTGATTGTTCGCTACAAATTTCTGAATGTTCGCCATGATAAATACCCTCTCAATAATGCTTTTCATTTGTAAATAGTAATTATTATCATTAATAAAGTCAAAATGAAATTTTAATTGCTCGTGATTGGGCTTTTGAATGCAAGGAGACGGAGTAGATTGTTTGGGATGTTTGACTTGAGAAAACAAGCTTCTGTAGATTTCACTCTTTAGTCTATGCATAGGTCGCTGTCTTTCTATTCACATCAACGAAGGGGGACTTCAAAAGCATCGGTCTAGAGGGGATAAACCTTGCATGGCTGAGCTGGGACATATACTGTGAGGTCTACAACAGGTTGATAAATAGGCGTATAGGGCTTGAATTAAAACCAGCAGTGAGGGCTTGCAATCAAAGGGATTGAAACAAAGAGGTATGAATTTAAAATAATTCCAAAAAGTTTTTAAATTAATAAAAATGATAAATTAGATTTATGTGAAATCGTCGTTATAATCGATTTTAATGAAAGAATTACCCAGTCCAGTGGAGTCAATCGACATGGCAGGCGAAAACCAACAAGCAAAAACATTGTATGACAAATTGTGGGATGACCACTTAGTAAAACAACGCGACGATGGCTCGGCTTTACTCTATATCGACCGTCATTTATTACATGAAGTGACTTCTCCGCAAGCCTTTGAAGGTTTACAACTTGCGGGTCGTAAACCATGGCGTTTAAGTGCGAATGTGGCAACCCCTGATCATAACGTTCCAACATCGAGCAAAGAGCGTTCAGAAGGAATCGCAGGTATTGAAGATGATACTTCACGTATCCAAGTTCAGACCTTAGACGACAACTGTAAAACCTTTAATGTGGTGCAGTTTGACATTAATGATGTCCGTCAAGGGATTGCACACGTGGTCGGGCCTGAGCAAGGTTTGACTTTACCGGGTATGACGGTAGTGTGTGGAGACTCTCATACGGCAACACATGGTGCATTTGGCTGTTTGGCGCACGGGATTGGGACATCTGAAGTGGAGCATGTATTGGCAACCCAATGCTTGGTTCAAAAGAAGATGAAAAACATGTTGGTACGTGTTGATGGTCAATTGGGTCAGGGCGTAACACCGAAAGATGTGGTTTTAGCCATCATCGGTAAAATTGGTACTGCGGGTGGTACAGGTCATGCCATCGAATTTGGTGGTCAAGTGTTCCGTGATATGTCGATCGAAGGTCGTATGACGGTGTGTAATATGGCGATTGAAGGCGGCGCACGTGTGGGTATGGTCGCTGTCGATGACAAAACCATTGCCTATGTCAAAGACCGTCCATATGCACCACAGGGCGCACAGTGGGATGCTGCTGTTGCATATTGGAATACCTTACATTCGGATGCAGATGCGCATTTTGACACAGTAGTTGTATTGCAAGGTGAAGAGATTGAGCCACAAGTGTCTTGGGGTACATCGCCTGAAATGGTGATTCCAGTGACTCAAGCTGTACCAACTTTAGAACAAGCCAAAGATGAAGTGCAACGCAATGATTGGACGCGTGCTTATAACTACATGGGTTTAACCGCAGGTCAGGCGTTGGCAGATATTCAGTTAGACCGTGTCTTTATTGGTTCATGTACCAACTCTCGCATTGAAGATATTCGTGCCGCGGCTGAAGTGGCCAAAGGCAAAAAAGTGGCAAGTACCATTAAACAAGCCATGGTGGTTCCAGGGTCTGGTTTAGTCAAAGCGCAAGCCGAAGCTGAAGGCTTAGACAAAGTTTTGATTGAAGCAGGTTTTGAATGGCGTGAGCCAGGTTGTTCAATGTGTTTAGCCATGAATGCAGACAAATTACAACCCGGTGAGCACTGTGCATCGACCTCTAACCGTAACTTCGAAGGTCGTCAGGGCAATGGTGGTCGTACGCATTTGGTGAGTCCAGCAATGGCAGCCGCAGCAGCGATTGCAGGTCATTTTGTCGATGTGCGTTCATTTTAATTCGGGCTTGGGAGCATAGACATGAAAAAATATACCGTTGAACAGGGTATCGTTGCACCTTTAGACCGTGCCAATGTCGATACAGACTTGATCATTCCAAAACAGTTTTTGAAATCCATTAAGCGCACGGGTTTTGGTGAAAACTTATTTGATGAGTTGCGTTATTTAGATGAAGGTTTTTTAGGACAAGACAATTCTAAACGTCCTAAAAACCCTGATTTTGCATTGAATCAGCCACGTTACCAAGGAGCCAGCATCTTAATTTCTCGTGCGAACTTTGGTTGTGGTTCAAGCCGTGAACATGCGCCTTGGGCATTGGAAGAATATGGTTTCCGTACTGTGATTGCACCCAGCTATGCCGACATTTTCTTTAATAATAGTTTCAAAAATGGCATGTTACCTGTGATTTTGTCTGAAGAAATTGTTGATCAACTTTTCAAAGAATGTGCAGCAACAGAAGGTTACCAACTGACGATTGATTTGGACGCGCAAGAAGTGCGTACACCATCGGGTGAAGCCTTCACATTTGAAGTCGATCCATTTCGTAAGCACTGTTTGTTAAATGGTTTGGATGATATTGGGTTAACTTTACAGGTTGCAGATGACATCAAAGCCTATGAAGAAAAGACCAAAGCATCACGTCCGTGGGTGTTTGCTGAAATTCATGCTTAATTGAAAATTCGATGCATCTAGTGCTTGAGTCCATCTCTTGTTAATATCGAGCAAAAGAATTTTAAACGTTTTGCTACTGGTAAAGGTTGGGCTTGAACAATGGTGACGAGTTACAGTCGTATCGCTCTACTGGCGTTGGTGGGAACATTAACTGCCTGCCAAAGCATGAATACGGCAAGTATAAAGCGGATTCAGGATACCCCAGCGAGTAAAAATAATGTGCAGCTTTACTGTACTGGTACGGTGAACTGCGAATTTGAACGATGGAATCAGATCCAAATTGTGGATGTGGACAATCATCGTGTCAGCCGTGAGGCTATTCGAGAGAAGGTTGTGCGGTTAAAACGAGATGATTTGAATGAAGCGAATGCCTTGTTTCTGTCAGTGCCAGCGGGGCAACATGAACTGGTGATTCGCTTCTATCCTGTTTCGGTCGATCGCGCTGAAACGCTGCATGTGATTCATCGTTTTAAGCCTGCGGAACGCTACACCTTTAGAATGTTTCGTGCACGGAGTCGACATCAGGGAAGCTTGTTGAATATGTCTGCACCTGACCCTTTGTGTGTCGATTTAAAGCAAAACCAAAGAACAATTCGTCGTTTTTGCAAACCTTACAATGTCTTAAATGGCTTGGGCGAGTTTGTAGAACAAAAACTTTAATCGTGTGAGTCAGAACTCACCAACAGTGGAATATTTCATGTCTAAACATATTTTGATTTTGGCTGGTGACGGCATTGGTCCTGAAATTGTAAAAGCCGCAGAACAGGTTCTTACACGAGTCAATGATCAATTCAATTTAGGTTTAACGTGGGAACAGGGCCTACTCGGTGGGGCTGCCATTGATGCACACGGTTCACCTTATCCAGATGTGACCGCAGTACAAGCCAAAAATGCAGACGCGATTTTACTTGGTGCGGTGGGTGGTCCGAAGTGGGACAACATTGAGCGTTCGATTCGTCCAGAGCGTGGTTTGTTAAAAATTCGTAGTGAATTAAACTTATTCGCGAACTTACGTCCAGCTATTTTATATCCGCAATTGGCAGATGCATCAAGCTTAAAGCCTGAAATTGTAGCGGGTCTTGATATTCTCATCGTTCGTGAATTAACAGGCGGGATTTACTTCGGTCAGCCACGTGGTATTCGTGAACTTGAGAATGGTGAAAAACAAGGCTTTAACACCGACGTTTATGCTGAGTCTGAAATTAAGCGTATTGCGAAAGTGGCTTTTGAAATGGCCAGTTTACGTGGTGGTAAAGTTTGTTCTGTTGATAAAGCCAACGTCCTTGAAGTGACGGAGCTTTGGAAGCAAACCGTAACGGCGATGAAAGAAGCTGACTATCCAAACATTAACTTATCGCATATGTATGTCGATAATGCTGCAATGCAATTGGTGCGCGCGCCTAAACAGTTTGACGTGATTGTGACAGGTAACTTATTTGGTGACATCTTGTCTGATGAAGCCGCGATGTTGACAGGTTCAATTGGGATGTTGCCATCAGCATCCTTAGATGAAAATGCGAAAGGGATGTATGAGCCATGCCATGGTTCGGCGCCTGATATCGCAGGACAAAATATTGCCAACCCATTAGCCACTATTCTTTCAGTGGCTATGATGTTGCGTTATACCTTCCGTGAAGAAGCTGCTGCTCAAGCGATTGAAGATGCAGTAGGCAATGTCCTAGATCAAGGCTTGCGTACCGCTGATATTATGTCTGAAGGCATGAGCAAAGTAGGTACTGCGGAAATGGGGCAGGCGGTTGTGGCTGCACTGAACTAAGCCAAAAATAATTTGAAAACGCAGCCATCCGCTGCGTTTTTTTATGCTCAAGATTTAATAATCTTTGCAAGCTTTACCCCGATATTGAATTGATTGCGCAATATTATCTTTTAACCAGAAGTGGACTTGGCACTCTAACTGAACATCATAAAATGGTGTATGTGTGGGAATAGGAATCGCACCGACACTGCTGTCGCTACGCATAGTGGGCATAGGGGTTGGAATTTGAATCCGTCTGACAATGGTGTAACTCAGTTGGTTTGGTGTTTGAATCGGCGCACCTAAGGTTTCATAACCGAGTTGACGTAAGTTGAGTTCGCGCCGAATGCTCGATACATCTTGACCGATATATTGTTCTAAATAGTCAGGGAGCGCAATTTTAGCGGGTGAAACGACGGTCTGGTGTTGCGTTGGAGAACTGCCACAAGCTTGAAGCAGTAGAAAGCAGATGGAACTAAAGAAACTGACAATAAAGGGCTTCATGATCATCCCCTAAGCAGAGAAAGACCCTTTTAGTATTGTATATCTGAACGTTCGTTTGAGTATGCTTCGAGTAATTTGAGATAAACGGTATATAGATGGTTCAACATAACATAGCTGTTAACATGCTTTGCCGATGTAGTGAATAGATTCCACAAGATCATCATGCAGTCTGAACTCAATGTTGCATTTCATTTCAATATTCAGGCTACCGCTGGAAGGTGTTGGAATGGGCGCACCCATACTGACACTGGCCCCAAGATTGGGAGTGCCCATCGGAATAGGCATATTGCGTAGCAGGGTGTAGGTTAGTTTCTCGGGGGTATGTACAGGAGCACCGAGTACTTTATAGCCCATGCTATTGAGGTTGAGTTGATTTTGAACTTGATCTGACGATTGTCCGATGTAGTGTTGTAAGGTTTGGTTGAGCTGCGTTTGGCTTGTTGTGGCACAAGCAACACAGAGTATTGGGAACAGTAAAATAGCTCGCTTCATTGTAGTCATTTTCATTATTGTTTTGGCGTATTAGGTTGTTATTGCATTTAATTATAGTTTGATTGTTGGTTTAAATATAGTCGATGTATAACGTTTAGTCTGAGCGCAGACATTAAAAAAGCCACTTAAAAAGTGGCTTTTTCGCTTCGCTAAAACTTAGCGCGCACGATAAGTGATACGACCCTTAGACAAATCATAAGGTGTCATTTCTACTTTAACACTGTCGCCAGTCAAAATACGAATATAGTGTTTACGCATTTTACCAGAGATGTGAGCAATCACTTCATGACCGTTTTCTAAACGTACACGAAACATAGTATTAGGAAGCGTCTCGGTGACAACGCCTTCGAACTCGATGAGTTCCTCTTTATTGGCCATAGCCTACCTGAATGAATAAATTGGAAAGGCGCAAATTATAGTCAATTTTTTTGCATAAAACAAGGCGGAATGGGCGGTTGCCTGATCATCTGTCAGTAAAATAAGCGAACAAGCGGAATAAATATTTTCAACAAAAAAACTGTATAAGTTGTTGTCAGTTCGGTCAATCGCAGTTAATCTAATTTTAATGTTTTATGTATAAATGAAGAACATACAAGGAAGGTTCTAGCGTGGGTCAGCTAACGGATGCATCGGTTGTATTGCGATTAGGCTACCAAGCGATTCGTCGTTCAGGGTTGCCAACAGAAGAGATTTTAACAAAGGCTGGTGTTGCATTAAATCAGATGGAAACCAATGAGCGTACGCCTTTGAGCGCACAATACGCTTTTTGGGTGGCGGCAGAAGAGGTGAGCCGAGATCCAGACATCGGTCTACATTTGGGTGAAAATCTGCCTTTATACCGTGGCCAAGTGATTGAGCATTTGTTTATTTCATCCGAAAACTTCGGTGAGGGATTGAAGCGTGCTTTGGCTTATCAGCGCTTGATCAGTGATGCCTTTCATGCCAAGTTGGTGGTTGAAGATGACCGGTGTTATTTGACCAATGGGGAACAACCTTGGGCTGAAAATTTGGTCAATCGACATTTTTCTGAATGTGCGATGTCCGGTATTTTACGGTTCTTTAAATTTATTACTGAAGGGCGCTTTGAACCGATCTATATTGATTTTAACTTCAGTAAAGGCGCGTTTGATGATGAGTATTTTCGCGTATATGAGTGCCCTGTTAGTCTAGGGCAAAAAGAAACCCGCTTATATTTTGACCCAAGTATTTTGGCTTATCCGTTGTGGCAGGCGGAACCTGAATTATTGCAACTGCATGAGCAGTTAGCGATTGAAAAACTTCAAGAATTAGCCCGCTATGATTTGGTGGGGGAAGTGCGTCGCGCGATAGGTTCAACCCTAGAAAGTGGCGAAACCACACTTGAAACAGTGGCTTCTCAGCTCAGTATTACCCCAAGGCGTTTACGCACACAGCTTAGTGAGGCGAATACCAGCTTCCAGCAAATTTTGTCTGATTATCGCTGCCGTTTGGCGAAAAAACTTTTGGCCAATACGGCTGAAAGTGTAGAGCGTATCGTTTATTTGACTGGCTTTTCTGAGCCAAGTACCTTCTATCGTGCATTTAAACGCTGGACCAATGAAACCCCAGTGGAATATCGCAAGCGTAAGCAGCGTTAAGAAATCCCCCCTAGCCTTCTTTGAAAAAGCAGGCTAGGGGGAGGATTCAAAAATAAATTATTCAGGCATATTGAGCCAGTGCGGCCCAAGCGGCTGCTTTGGTAGCTCAAACTGTACTGGATAGTCGGCATGAATGAAATACAGCCCATCAGGAGGGGCTGTAATGCCTGCGGCTTTGCGGTCTTCTGCTGCGAAAATAGCCTCAATATGCTCGACTTCATACAGACCTTGACCAATTTCAAGTAAGCAGCCCATGATATTGCGGACCATGTGGTGCAAGAAACCATCGGCCTGAATGTCGAGTACCAAATATGGACCATGTTGAATTAAGCGACAATGGCTGACATGGCGCACAGGTTGATTGGATTGGCATGCGGCTGCACGGAAGCTTTCAAAATTATGCGTGCCTTCGAACTTTTGAGCAGCTTGCATCATCTTCGCTACATCTAATGCATAATAGGCATGTGTGACTTGTTTATACATAAGAGCAGGGCGTTGCGGGCGGTTATAGACCACATAGCGATAACGACGTGCCTGCGCTTTGAAGCGTGCATGAAAGTCTTGCCCCATCGCTTTGATCCACTGGATCGAGATATCTTTGGGCAGTTGGCTGTTGCTGCCCATCAACCAACCGCGCTCTGAACGAAGTGCTGAGCTATCAAAATGCGCCACCATATTGGTGGCATGGACGCCCGCATCGGTACGACCTGCACCATGTAAGCTAATCGGTTCATTGGCAATTTTAGAGAGTACTTTTTCAATCGTCTCTTGTACGCTGATCACACCTGTTTGCTGGGTTTGCCAACCACGATAGTGTGTTCCACAAAACTCAATGCCGATCGCAAAACGTTGCATATGTACCTCAAATTAACCCAAATCATGCCAATGGCTGAAGCGTGCTTCAGCGCTGGGGTATTGTAAATACATTTTAAGGGCTTTGGCATACAGATCTGCATGCCCGAGGCAATCACTGACAATTATTTTGGCCTGAGTTGTCCACGCGGCAACTGCATAGCGCTGATCAGTACGGCCGAAAGGGACTTGGGTGCTTAAGATAGCAACACAGCCTTGTGCGTAAAATTCATCGAAAAGTGCTATCAACTCGGCATTCACAGCTAAATTACCCGTTCCAAAACCTTGCAAAATGAGGAAATGTGGTGGGGCTGTAAGCAGGTTTTTCAAATTCTGCAATTGTTGAGCTAAGGCAACAGGTTGCATCATCAGATTGAGGCAATTGAACTGGTGGGATTGTTCTACATCACCTGTTTGTACTATGTGTGTTTTTAAGCTATGTGGAATCGGCTGTTCAGCCATGACGCCTGTAAAAGCATCCAGTTCTGTGGTATGTCGTTTTAACGCGGTTTGCGCATGCAATACCTGTTGATGAAAAGCTAGATACACTCCGACAGGATGTTTCATCACCGCATCTAAGGCAAAATTCAAATTACTAATCGCATCGCTAAATTCACGCGTATCTGTACCTTGTACATTAAGTAATGGATATTGGCTACCTGTGAAAACCACACGTGCGGAGTTTGCAATAAAGTGTGCCGCGACAGCACTGGCATAGCTTAAGGTATCTGTGCCATGAATCACGACAAAATGCTGGAATTGTTGCAGTTGCAATTGTTGAATCTGCTGAATTAGCAATAACCAGTCTTCAGCCGTGCAGGCGCTACTGTCTTTAATGACAGGTGCAATAAAACATTCAATGTCGAGATGAATCGGCAAGACATGTGTGAGCTTGGGAATAAAGTCTTCGGCAGGCATTGGTTGTAAGGGTTCGCCAATACAGCCAAAGGTTCCACCCATATAGATAAGCGCAATTTTTTTCATTATAAAAAAAGCAGTCGGTGATGACTGCTTTAGTTTAAAACGAAATGGCTTAGGATGCTATGCGACTCAGTAACTGTTCTACTTGCTGACGTTGTTCCGTAGAGTAATTTGGTTCTTGTTCAACCAAAATTTCACGTGCAGCTTCGAAAGCGCCAAGTTGAATGTATTGCTCAGCCAATTCAAGGTTTAAGTGTATTTCGTTGACTTCGCTCAGTTGAGGGAAAGACTGTACCAGAGGATCGCTTTGATCCACCGTATTGGCAGGTGCAGTAGACTCTAGACTAAAACTGAGGCTTGGCGTAACAACTGCTGGTGTTTCTTCTACTATCGCTTGACTTGGACTAACCGTATCGAAAGAAAAAGCAGGGATGTCTTTTGCAGCTTCAGCCGTGGATTCGCTTGAAAAATCAAATGTAAATTCAGGACGCTCATCCGCAGCAAGCAGCGAAATTTCTGCTCCTGGCGTTGTTGTAGGCGCCGTGTCGAGATTGAACGAAAAATCTAAAGGTTGGATGTCGGCTGCAGAAGTTTCTGCTGGTTGAGCAGGCGTGCTTTCTAAAGAAAGTGAACCGAAATCGAGCGGTTTAAGTTCTTCAGCAGATTTGGTTGGTTCTGCTGTTGGTGTATTTAAACTAGAGATATCAAATTCTAAGCTTTGAACTTCGATGCTCGGTTCAGGTTGAGCAGGTGTTGTGGTGGTAAATGCTGAGGTATCAAAATCAAGCGGTTTAAGGTCTTGAACTGGTTCAACAACAGAAGCCTGCACAGGAGTGGGAGCAGGATTATTTGATGACATCAGGGCATCGAAGTCAGCAGTATTGATGGCTTCTATTGACTTAGGGGGTGATGGAACAACTCCTATTGATTTTGATTCAAGTGTGTCGTCGCTAGGGTTTTGATTTAATTGGTCGTAATCCGATTTTTTGGCTTCTGCTTGCGCCAAAATATCATCCAGTTCTAAAGAACGTAAATGATTCAGCAATTGGCTGATGGCAAACTCGTCTTTTTGGAGCAAGTGAATATCGAGCAGCAGTAAATATAATTCGTGTTGTGAATTGTCTTTATTTAGGGCTTGGTTGATTTGCGCTTCAGCTGAGAAGAAATTGCGGTCGCGAATTTGACCTTCAATTTTATTACGTAGATCTGTGGCGAGTGGTGTCGTGGCTTTTTTAGCGACAACATCTTCAACGACTTGAGTTTGTTGTGGGGATTTTTTAGACGAACTGGTTTTTTTGGCTTTGTCTTTTGCAGCAACCGCTTTTTGAGTTTTTGGTTCTGCTTCTTTACTCGCCTCACGCTTTTTTAAGACTATGGCAACAACCAATAGTAAGATAAATGGAATCACATAAATAAGCATGTTTTACCCCTTTTGAACTTGTCTTTGTGCAAGTTCATCCAAAATCAAATAATCAAAATAACACTTTAGTGTGTTGGCTTTTTCTCAGTTTGTTGTGCTTTCAATTGTTGTTGCAATTGTGCAAGACGAGCGTTTAGTAATTGAATTCTCTGATCTTTCTGATTAAGTGCCACTTCTAATTGTGTTACGTTTCTCTGTAATTTAACGGTTTTTTCACGGGATGTCATAACTTTTAATGACAACTCGTTTGATGTTTGATTCTTTTCTGTCGACTTCTTGGCAGAACCGTGGCTTGAATCTTGCTCTTTCTCTGCAACCAAACTCATCTCTGCTTGATTGAGGCGGTATTTCGCCTTGCCGGATTGCTGTGAACTTTGTTTTGAAAGTGATGAAACGGAGACTTTTTGTTCTGATTTTACCGTTTGTAGACCTGTTAAATTGAGGTTGGCACCACGACGTAAGCGGTTTACGTCACCTTGAATAAAGGCATGTTCATTCTTGGCTTTAATTTGTTGCATGACTTCACCGACAGGACGGTTTTCTTCAGCAGCAATACGCGATGCAATGCCCCATAGAGATTCATTCGACCGAACTACATGGGCACTTTGAGGTGCGGCTTGGCGTGCAGTAGTTGCAGGGGCAGCAGGTATTGTTTTTGCTGTCGATGGAGTGGCTTGAGGGTTAGCCTGTGCAGAAATGGGTGTATCTGATTTTTGAACTGAATCGGCATACTTTTGCACCAACGGATCTGCCGATTTTTTTGCTTGAGTAATCGGTTCAACACGTGGAACTGATGTTTGAGCAGTTGCTGCAATTTGCGTAGAGGCTACTGAGATAACTTGCGTTGGCGCTGTAATAGCGGTCGCACTCATGCTCGGTGGGGTATGGTTATTGAGTTTGAGGGGCGTCGTGTTTGTCGTCGGCGCAGCTGTTGTTTTTAAGCTATTGAATTGTGTGCTGACAGGTAAGTTCAGCGCAATCTCTTTTTCGTTGACAATCACCACCGGTTTTAACGCTTTTTCATTATTATTCGTGCGGGCTTGAAGTGCTGCCGAGCGTTTATTGGCTGTTTTAATATGTTGTAGCCGTGCCGCATTGCCTTCTTTGATTTTGACGACAATGTTGAGTTCTGCTTCCGTTAAAGGACGTGAAGAGGTAATCGTAATCACACCTGTACTGGCGCTGGTACGACGGATAAAAAAGTTCAGATTACTGGGCGGCTGATGCATGACACCAAGAGACATTAAATCTTCTGCGCTAGCTAGACTGGCTTGAATCGGAGCATTCGGATCGGCATCGTGAAAGTTCAATTCTGCATACAACAGTTCCCCAGGTGCAGATTGAATTTGAATAGGATCAACAGTGATCGCATTCACATTTTGCGAAGCAATAATGGCTAAAATGGCTATCTTTAATTTGTTATTTACGGTCATCTTAATCTTTAGCTCGGTCACAGATCGCAAAGCGAAAATTATAGATTAGCGAGTTGTGTGTTATTTGTAAAACGTTAACATCAGGGTTACAAAAAAAAGCCGATCAAGTGTGATCGGCTTAATACTTTAGCGGGTAAATGCTTAAGTATTTTTGTAGTCAATCAGGATGCGGAGCATACGACGTAAGGGTTCTGCAGCACCCCAAAGCAATTGATCACCGACAGTGAAAGCACCTAAGTACTCTTTGCCCATATTCAATTTGCGTAGACGACCAACAGGAACAGTTAATGTGCCTGTTACAGCCACAGGTGTTAAGTCAGTCATAGACGCTTCACGGGTATTTGGAACCACTTTTGCCCATTGGTTTGCGCTACGTAACATATCTTCGATTTCATCGAGAGGCACGTCTTTCTTCAGCTTTAATGTTAAAGCTTGAGAGTGACAACGCATCGCACCAATACGTACACAATGACCGTCAATCGGAACGATTTGCTGGTTGCCCAAGATCTTGTTGGTTTCAACTTGACCTTTCCATTCTTCTTTCGACTGACCGCTGTCTAATTGTTTGTCGATATAAGGAATGAGTGAGCCTGCTAATGGCACGCCAAAGTTTGCTGAAGGGAAACCTTCGCCACGTTGTAATTCCGCAATTTTAGAGTCGATATCTAGAATTGGAGAGCGTGGGTCATCTAACAAATCTTTGGTGTTGTTGTACAAATAGCCCATACCAGAGATCAGTTCACGCATATTTTGCGCACCAGCACCCGATGCTGCTTGATAAGTCATCGAGGTTGCCCATTCCACTAAATTGTTTTGGAATAAACCACCTAAGCCCATCAGCATCAGTGAAACTGTACAGTTACCGCCCACGAATGTTTTGGTACCGTTCACTAAACCATCTTTAATCACGTTCATGTTGACAGGGTCAAGTACGATGATGGCTTCATCTTCCATACGAAGTGTAGATGCCGCATCAATCCAATAGCCTGTCCAGTTTTCCGCTTTGAGCTTCGGGAAAACTTCTGAGGTATAGTCGCCGCCTTGGCAGGTAATAATGACATCCATTTGCTTCAGACTGTTAATGTCTGATGCATCCATAAGTGCTGGGGCAGTTTTACCGCCAAACGCAGGCGCTTCACCGCCTGCATTACTGGTAGAGAAATAAAATGGCTCAAAATGAGCAAAATCATTCTCTTCAACCATACGTTGCATTAGGACGGAACCAACCATCCCGCGCCAACCGACCAGACCTACTTTCATGTCACTTTGCCTCGGTGCGTTAAAAATTAAAAGGGGATTCGAGTGTATCAAAAGAGCGCTTAACTGCAAGCACTACACAATGAAAACAGCAATTATATTGTGCAATATATCTTGTTTATGTTACATGCAAAATTGATATTAATTTATGAATCTACAAAAAATTAAGAATATAAGAGTGGGTATCTATGATCTGGTTTGAGTTGCTAGCATGTGTTGTGATTTGGTTAAGCTTCTGGTCACTGATTCCACGAGATGAATGGTGGTTTCGAGGCGCAGATTTTCCACGCTTACAGATTTTGGCATTGGGGTTGATTGCATTTATCTTGATGTTGCTTTGGGATGCGCCTTGGGATTGGGTACGTGAAGCTATTTTTCTGGGATTAATTGCGGCAGTGGCGTACCAACTCAAAATGGTGTTGCCTTATACCTTTGTATGGAAAAAGCAGGTCAAAACGGTTGCCAAAACAGAGTTACAGCCAGAATGTCAGATTTCTTTAATTGTGTCGAATGTACTAACGCCCAATACGCAATACCACTTATTGCTGCAACAGATTCGTAAGCATCAACCAGACTTGATTTTGACTTTAGAGTCGGATGCAGATTGGGAACAAGCCTTGAGTGTATTAGAAGATGACTATCCCTATCGGGTTGCAGTGCCTTTGGATAATCTGTATGGCATGCATTTGTACAGTCGTTTAGCGCTTAAAGATATTGACGTTAAGTTTATTTTGAGCGATGAAATTCCTTCGATTCATGCCACAGTCATCTTAAGGTCAGGACAACCAGTGCAACTGTATTGCTTACACCCGAAACCGCCAAGTCCGACAGAAGCCAAAGACTCTACTTTACGTGATGCTGAATTATTGATAGTCGGGGATCAGATTAAAGATTTGGATGAAAGTTGCATTGTGATGGGGGATTTGAATGATGTGGCATGGTCGCGCACGACACGGCTTTTTCAACGGATCAGTGGGCTGCTAGACCCCCGAGTCGGACGACATTTTGTCAATACTTTTCATGCCGACTATCCTTTGTTGCGCTGGTCACTGGATCATGTTTTTCACAGTAGGGATTTTGCCTTAGTGCAGATGCAGCGTTTACCACATATTGGTTCAGATCATTTCCCTGTATATGTGGTGCTTCAAACAGGTCGGGTGTTTGAGCAAGTACAAGAAGAGCTGGAAAAAACCGAAGCCGATGAGCAAGAGGCGCAGGAGGCGATTGAAGATGGAATTGAGAAAGCGGAACGAGAAGGTAAGCAGGTTACAGATAAAATTGCTAAAGATTACCAGTAAACATACGGGCGCTCGGATTTCATCAGTGTAGGATATGGCTTACAGGGATTTGGGAATCTGACGAATGGTTAGTCATTTGGTATCCCCGTATTCTAGTCTCATCAGCAGATGGAGCGGGAATGGATCATCCCAGTATGGAAGTTGAAGCTGATGGAAATCATCATGGATATGATGTAGGTATGGAATGCCACCGAATAAAACAAGAATAACGTTGAAAGCACAACCTCATGTACCCGAGTTTTGCAGGACGCAGAACTCGGGTTCTACTTTTTAAGCAGCCCTTTTTTTGTTAAGAATAAATCTTGTCATAGCCTGCAGGGCGAGTTTTAAAGCGACGGTGGAACCACATATATTGAGTCGGAGCAATACGGAGTTGATTTTCAATAATTTGATTCACTCGTGTCGCATCATCGACTTCATCTTCACTGGGTAAGTTTTCCACCGCAGGTTCAATCAACACTTTGTATTGTGGGTTTTTAATATCCCCATCACGATAAAAATACAGAGGAATGGCTGCGGCTTTGGTCATTTTCAATAAACGACGGTGTGCTGTAACGGTCGCTGCGGGAACGCCAAAAAATGGCGCCATAACACCTTGTTTTAAACCAAAGTCTTGATCTGGACTATACCAAATGGCATGGCCATTTTTTAAGTTACGGACTAAACCACGCATGTCATCATGATCAATTTGATGTGCATAAATGGTGGCACGGCAGCGGTAGATGAGCATATCCAGCAGTGGATTATTTTGTGGGCGATACACCACATCTGGTTCAAAATACTGCGCGCATAGATAACCACCCGCATCGAGCAAAGTAGAGTGGGTGCCTAAAAGCAGTGCGCCTTTACCTTCTGCTTGTGCTTTTTGAATATGTTCTAAACCTTCAATACTGACACGGCCAGTAAACCACTTTGGGCTATACCACGCATTCAGCGTTTCAAATGCGCCCAGCATTTGATCGACAAAAACTAAACGGGCATTTTCAAGGACTTCTTGGGCCGACCATTCAGGGAAACACACCTCCAGATTACGAACGGTGGTTTTACGCCTCGACTTCAGATATTTAAAACTGAGATTGCCTAAGAGGGTGGCCAGTCGGTGTTGAATTGCCCATGGGAGAATCGCCAATATCATGAGAAAGACGATACCAATCCAAACGCCCCAATATTTGGGGTGCAGAAAAGACCACTGAAATTCACCGGGTTGATAGTCTGGCTTCGAACTCATAAATTGCGATAAAGGCTGAAAAAAGAATGTTTCGAGTTTAGCATGAAGCAAGAATGAAGGGTCAATGTTCAGAATCAACCCGATGTCGGCACTCTGCAAATGTGATGTTATATAGGCTTGGATGATGTAGACGAACGCACCCATATGCAAATGGAAGAGATGCACATCTTCTCGATGGTGGTGGGCACCCTCAGCTGAGTTCCATAAAAAAACTCCGCGTGACGCGGAGTTTTTTTATGGAACTCATGAGAAATTATTTGGTTAAATTTTCCAGTTCTTCCCAACGTTCCAGTTTTTCCAGCAATAGCTCATCAATTTCAGTCAAACGATTCGACAACGTCATGGCCTTGTCTGCATCTGAAATAAATAATGAACCATCTGCAAGTGAGGCATTGATTTCCGCTTGCTCTTTTTCCAGTGCTTCCATTTCGGCAGGCAGTTGTTCAAGCGCACGTTGATCTTTATAGCTGAGTTTGACTTTTTTAGCAGGTGCTGCGTTCGCTTCAGCTTTCGCTGCTGCTTTTTTCACAGCACTTTTTTGATCAACCGCAGTTTGGTCTGGTCGCTGTTGTAAGTAATCTTGGTAACCACCGATGTATTCATCGATATTGCCTTTACCATCAAACACCCAAGTTGAGGTGACCACGTTATCCATAAAGGCACGGTCATGCGAAATAAGCAGTAAGGTGCCTTTGTAGTCGGACAACATTTCTTCTAGCAGCTCTAGTGTCACCATATCCAAGTCATTGGTGGGTTCGTCCATCACGATTAAGTTCGATGGCTTAAGTAGTAACTTGGCTAAAAGAATACGGTTACGCTCACCGCCTGAAAGAGCTTTGACTGGTGTACGCGCACGTTCTGGTGAGAACAAGAAATCTTGCAAATAGCTGTAAATGTGACGACGGTTGCCATTCACATCGACATGGTCAGAACCTTCTGACACGTTATCTTTGACAGATTTTTCAAGGTCGAGAGCATTACGTAATTGGTCGAAGTAAGCCACTTCCAATTGCGTACCTGTTTTCACCGTACCCGTATGTTCTTGTTCGCCTAAAATGGCTTTAATGAGGGTAGTTTTACCGACACCGTTGTCACCAACAAGACCAATACGGTCACCACGGAGCACCAATGCAGAGAAGTCTTTGATGATAGGTGCATCATGACCAAAGCGAACACTTAAGTTTTCAATTTCAAAGACTACTTTACCTGAACGGCTAGCGTCTTGTGTTGCCATGCTGACTTTGCCTTGCTGCGAACGGCGCGCTTTCGACTGTTCACGTAATTCTTTTAAGGCACGTACACGACCTTCGTTACGGGTACGACGCGCTTTAATCCCTTGGCGAATCCACACTTCTTCTTCAGCTAAACGTTTGTCAAACAGTGCATTCTGCTTTTCCTCAGCTTCCATTTGCTGTGCTTTTAGTTCGAGGTAGCGTGAGTAGTTACCCTCGTAACTGCGCAAAGTGCCACGGTCAAGCTCTACAATACGAGTTGCAATACTGTCAACAAATGAACGGTCATGCGAGATGAACAGTAAAGTTAAATTATTTTGATCGAGTAGAAATTTTTCTAACCATTCAATACTTTCAACGTCCAAGTGGTTGGTTGGTTCGTCTAGTAATAGCACATCGGGTTGGGTAAGGAGTGCACGTGCAAGTAAGACACGGCGCTTACGTCCACCGGATAAATCGGCCAAATCGGCATCTGGGTCTAGGCCCATTTTGCTTAAAATGGAATTGACTTTGGTTTCTAAAGCCCAGCCATCTAACATATCCATTTTATGTTGCAAGTTACCCATACGGTCACATGCATCCATATCACCCAATACACAAGCATCACTGGCTTCATGATAGGCTCTGAGCACATCTGCGGCTTCACCTGCGCCGTCCGCCACGATATCCGCCACTTTGCCTGAGTCCATCGGCACGTCTTGCGCCAACATGGAAATGGTGATGCCATTTTGTAGAGAAACTTCACCAGAATCGGGTAATAAACTTCCCTCGATCAGTTTAAGTAAAGTAGACTTACCTTCACCATTACGACCAATTAAACACACTCGTTCACCGCGCTCCAATGAAAAGTTCGCGCCGTCGAGCAAGGCAGGTCCACCAAACGCAAGTTGGACATCCCTTAAAGTAATATAGGCCATAATGTTTCCTGAAAAATCTCAAATGAGGACTTGAAGTGTCTAAACAACAAAATATTGATAATCAAGCGCCATTGTCCGCACCCATTGAAGATTTGCAAGTCCGAATTGCATTTTTAGATGATTTAGTTGAACAACTCAATGAGCAATTGGTGATTCAAGGGCTGGAAATTGCTGATTTAAAAAAACAAATGCAAATTTTGTATCAACGTGTTGAATCTTCAGATTTGTCCGATGGAATTGCGACATTTGACCCGATGGCTGATCGTCCACCACATTATTAAGTTCATTTGCTGTCTTGGGCTAAAAAAATGCTGTGATGTGGGATTCAGATATTGCTGAGTCTTGTCTCTTTTTTGTTTTACCCAACTCAAAGCTCGATTTGACTGACAAAATCATTTGACCTTTGATGCAGTTCCTACTCTAATACCCGCTTTCTGGTGCATCCCATAAAAACTGTCCTATGACTCAAAAAGTTGTTCTTCTTGACCTTGAAAATAATGTTCCGACGGCCAAATTGTTGCGCGAGATTGTGGAGCATTATCCGACTTTGTATTTGTTTCATTGCCAAGGTCAATTCGAGTATGCATTGCAAGATTTGACGGAACTGGCTGCTTGGATCAGTAGTGGTCAAGTGGTGATTTTAGACACGCCCAAAGCCGAGCAAAAAGAGTTCGAATATGCCGTGGTGGTGGGGCAGTTAATGGCTTTGCTTGAGCCAGAGACGCAGGTTGAAATTATCTCTGCGGTCAATACAACAGAAATACTTTTGGACTTAATGCAATCTTCGGATATTCAGAGCAATTTGATCCTCATTCAGTCTGAAGCTGTACCGAGTCAACGTCACCTTCCCAGTTTAGACAGCATCAAAAATCAGCCTTATTTAAAAATGGTCAAAAAATATTGTGATGCTTTGGGAAAAATGTCAGGCAAGCCGTCCACATTGGACGGTCTAAAAAATTCAATAAGTAATATTTTGCAACTCGTACCTGAAAAGACGCAGCGGGTAGTGGGGATGTTGATTAATCTGAAAATCATCAAACGTTATGATGAACAGATTCGCTTTCGTAAAAAAGTGTTGAAGCAGTGGTTGGCACTGAATTTAGATGAACAAGACCCAATTTCACAGCCGCAAAGCATGCAGCAAGCGCTACAGCAACTGCAAAAAGACAGTGTCGTGGATAAGCTTGAACCAACTGTAGATACGCAGTCCGCGCAACAAGAGTTGTTTAAAAACTTTGCACAGATTGACCCTGTACAGCTTGAGGTTGCACGAAAACTGCGCGAGTTAAAAACCAATAAACCCAAAGATATCTATGCACTCCGTGATTTGCTTGAGCAAATGTTTCCGAAGTCAGATGTGCGTATGTTACTGAAAGAGTTACTCGATAAAGGCTATATTTACTGGAATGGACATGAAGTTCTATATAGTCATGAAATGTTCTTAAATTAATTTTATCGTTCAAACTTGCGTTTTATATTGTGCTTATGCAACTCTAATAAAGGAATAAAAAGGTTGTGCTATGGAAAATACTGGAATTTGGGTTGTCGGATTTATCATCTTATTCATCCTCGGCTCGATTTTTGGACTTCGTGTAAGTCCAAGAGAGAAAGCTTTAGGTGAAATGCGTGATAAAGCGCGCAAGATGGGTTTACACCCGCGTTTAGTCGCAGCACCTGACTGGACGAAAATACCAATGGCTTCGGAAAACCGTGCCAGCATGGTGGCGTACTACAGTGTCCTGATTCCAGAAGCACGCTTGCCTTTAATGCGCGCTCGCGTTGTTGATCAGCAGCTTGAGCTCATTACAGGTGATGACAAGTTTAAACATTTACCCATTGAATTAAAGGGTATTTATGCTATTGATATGCAAGCAAACTGCGTGGGACTCTATTGGGATGAGCATTCTGACTTAAGAGCAACCCAGTTAGATGCCATGAAAGCATATTTACAGTCTTTGGCTGAACTTTAATTTTACAGACCCATTGAAACAGGATTAACGGTTAATATGGCGAAAGCTCCTCGGTCCACATCCAAAAGTACTACAGCAGATTCTCCTGAGGCTGGGAAAAAGCGTGCTTTAGTGATTGTGGAGTCGCCTGCAAAAGCGAAAACAATCAATAAATATTTAGGCTCGAATTACATTGTGAAGTCGTCTGTGGGTCACGTGCGTGATTTACCTACAGGTGGTTCTAGTAAGACTGCAGAAAAGAAGCCAGCAACACGAACCAAACTGACCGATGCTCAGAAAGCTGAAAAAGCACAAAATGCACTGGTCAATCGTATGGGGGTTGATCCTGAGCATGACTGGAAAGCACATTATGAAGTGCTTCCAGGCAAAGAGCATGTGGTTGCTGAACTGAAAAAGCTTGCATCGCAAGTTGATGAGGTCTATCTCGCAACGGACTTGGACCGTGAAGGAGAAGCAATTGCTTGGCATTTAAAAGAAGTGATTGGTGGGGATGACTCACGTTATCAACGTGTGGTGTTTAACGAAATTACCAAAAATGCCATTCAAGATGCATTCAAGCATCCAGCACGCCTTGATATCGATAAAGTTAATGCGCAACAAGCACGCCGCTTTTTAGACCGTGTTGTCGGCTTTATGATTTCGCCCTTACTTTGGGAAAAAATTGCTCGTGGTTTATCGGCAGGTCGTGTTCAGTCTGTCGCAGTTAAACTGGTAGTTGAGCGTGAGCGTGAAATTCGTGCGTTTATTCCCGAAGAATACTGGCAAGTTTTTGCAGACACTAAGTCACAGACCGATGAGATTCGTTTAGAAGCCGTCAAACAAGCAGGTAAAGCCTTAAAGCTACGCAATAAAGCCGATACCGATGCTTTATTGAAGCTCATTAAAGACGCAGATTACAAAGTTTCAGCACGCGAAGATAAACCAACCAAGGTGAATCCGAGCGCGCCGTATATCACCTCGACTTTACAACAAGCAGCCAGTACACGTTTGGGTTTCTCTGTGAAGAAAACCATGATGTTGGCGCAGCGTTTGTATGAAGCGGGTTTTATTACCTATATGCGTACCGACTCGACCTTTTTGAGTGACGATGCGGTGAATATGGTGCGTCATCATATTGAGACCGAGTTTGGTGCGAAATATCTGCCTGCTAAGCCGAACCGCTATGGTAACAAAGCGGGTGCACAAGAAGCCCACGAAGCGATTCGTCCATCGAATGTGGCATTAAAAGGCGACAGCTTGGTGGGTGTGGAACGTGATGCACAACGTTTGTATGATTTGATTTGGCGTCAATTCGTAGCGTGTCAAATGACACCAGCCGAATACTTGTCATCGACTATTTTAGTGGATGCCAACGGTGTTGAACTTAAAGCCAAAGGTCGCACCTTAGTCTTTGATGGTTTCACTAAAGTCCGTGGTCAAAACAAGTCAGATGATGATGTGTTATTGCCTGCGGTGAAAGTCGGTGAAATTCTGAAGCTTGAAAAATTAGATCCATCGCAACACTTTACCAAGCCACCTGCACGTTTTACTGAAGCGTCATTGGTGAAAGAGCTTGAGAAAAAGGGCATTGGTCGTCCATCGACCTATGCGGCGATTATCTCGACCATTCAAGACCGTGGTTATGTCAAACTGGAAAACCGTCGTCTATTTGCTGAAAAAATGGGTGAGATTGTTACTGATCGTTTAGATGAAAGTTTCAATAACCTCATGAACTATGACTTTACCGCGGACTTAGAAGGTCAGCTCGATAAAGTGGCTGATGGCGAACGCAACTGGAAAGAGTTGCTCGACAGTTTCTATGGCGACTTTAAAAAACGCCTGACCAATGCACAAGGTGAAGGCGGTATGCGCCGCAATCAACCTGTAGAGGTGGAAGCGGTTCACTGTAAAGAATGTGACCGTCCAATGCAGATTCGTACGGGAACCACAGGTGTCTTCTTAGGGTGCTCTGGCTATAACTTACCGCCGAAAGAGCGTTGTAAAGGTACGTTGAACTTAACCCCAGTTGAATCACTTGCCGCACTTTCTGATGATGATGCAGCAGAAACAGCAGATTTGATGTCGAAAAAACGCTGTCCAATCTGTGAAACTGCGATGGATAGTTATGTGATCGATGGTGGTCGTAAGCTACATGTCTGTGGTAATAACCCAGACTGTGCTGGTTTTGAACTTGAAGAAGGTGAGTTCAAAATCAAAGGTTATGATGGTCCAACCATTCCATGTGATAAGTGTGATGGGGAAATGCAGCTGAAGACGGGTCGTTTTGGTCCTTATTTTGCTTGCTCAAGCTGCGATAACACACGGAAAGTCTTAAAAAGTGGCCAACCTGCACCTCCGCGTGTAGACCCGATTAAGATGGAACACTTACGTTCAACTAAGCATGATGACTTTTTTGTATTACGTGATGGGGCGGCTGGTTTATTCTTGGCAGCAAGTAAGTTCCCGAAAGTACGTGAAACACGTGCACCAAAAGTTTCGGAACTTCGTAGTGTTGCCGATCAGCTTGATCCGAAGTATCAGTTTATTTTGCAAGCACCTGATGTTGACCCTGAAGGGAATCCAACTTTGGTGAAATTTAGCCGTAAGAATCAAGCGCAATATATTGGTTCTGAAACGCCTGAAGGTAAGCAAACCAAATGGTCATTGGTGTTCAATGATGGAAAATGGGTTGAAGCTTAAGTTCTAATTACTTAGAAATAATCAAGAAATGCTCACTTTGGTGGGCATTTTTTATGTCAAAATAATTTTTAAATAATCATAATATTTGGGGTGTATGTGGAAATACAAACAAAAAAATTTGCAGTGCTAATTGATGCTGATAATTCATCTATTAGTGCAATTCCATCAGTACTTGAAGAAGTGGCTAAATATGGTATTGCAAGTGTTAAACGTGTGTATGGTGATTGGAGCAGCGACACTTTGAAAAATTGGCGTGAGGTTCTCTTACCTCATGCAATCACGCCAGTTCAGCAGTTTGCCTATACAAAAGGTAAAGATGCTACAGATATGATTTTAATTATTGATGCGATGGACTTACTTTATGCTGGGGCCTTGGATGGTTTTTGTATCGTTTCTAGCGATAGTGATTTTACCCCTTTAGCATCTCGTATCCGTGAAAATGGCTTAAGTGTTTATGGATTTGGGAAAAAGAAAACTCCAGAGGCTTTTAAGAAAGCTTGTGATAAATTCATTTATATAGAAAATTTAATTTCAGATAGTGATCGGCTTTGTTGCACAAAGATTTCATAACTATATGATTTTAAAAGTTTTGATTATTTTTTGATCCAAAATTAAATTTATTTAAATCAGATGCTTACATATTTATGCAACAAAGCCGAAATTATGAAGAAGCTGTAGAATCAATACACTCTGGTTGGCTTGAGTTTAAAGAATTAGATAATAATAAGTTTGTAAAAATTAATAGAGTTCTGCTTTAGATTTTATTGGCGTACTAAATCAGTTGATATTTTTAGATAAGTGATTAAGAAAATTGGATTTTGGGGATATGTGGAAAAAACTTCGTATTTTAATCTTGCTGCTGATTTTATTTGTGGTTGCTTTGAATGCTTATCGGGATCAGAACCAAGATTGGAGTAAGCCCATTATTGTATTACTGCATCCAGTTAATGCAGATGGGCAAGGTACAACTCAGCAATATATACAGCAATTGACGCCTGCGAACTTAAAAGGGGTACAAGGTTATTTAGAGCAGATGTCGGCGACATATCGCGGTCAACCGATTGCGATTTACTTCCAACTTGGGCGTGAACTCAAACAGCTACCACCGAAAGTGCCTGAGCAGGCAAGTTTATTAGATACGGTCTTGTGGAGTTTAAAGTTCCGTTATTATGCATGGAAAAACCATCAAGGTTCAGATGGTGCACCAGCTGTTACTTTGTATTTGAACTATTATGACCCAGCACTGACCAAAGAGCTGAAACACTCGACAGCTTTGCAAAAAGGTCGCATCGGTTCGGTGAATTTATTTGCATCTAACAAGCAAACCGAGCAAAACAAAGTCGTTCTTGCACATGAGCTTTTACATGCCTTTGGTGCCAGTGATAAATACGACTTAGCCACAGGTCAGCCGATGTATCCTGTGGGTTATGCTTATCCAAATCAACAACCACTGTTCCCTCAAGCCAAAGCTGAATTAATGGCCGGGCACATTCCAACCTCACAAACACAGAGTAAAATGCCTGAATCGATTGATGAAACATTGGTGAATGAGATCACTGCGATTGAAATTGGGTGGAAAAAGTAACTGTGGATAATGCTGAGTTTATCCACAGTATGGATTGATTGTGTGGATAAACTCAAACCTACAAGTTCGCTGCAAAACATGTTAAAACTAAGTGAACGAAAATCAAACTTGAGAAGAAGATGAAAACAGTCGGTAATGATTTAGTTCGCCATCAACTCCATGAAAATCGTAAATGGTATTTGGGTTTAGGGATTTTATTGGTGTTGTTTGGTTTCGTCCTTTTGGCCGCTTTGCCTTTTGCCACCTTATCGGTGGTGTTTATCTTTGGCGTGCTCATGATGATAGGTGGTGTTCTGCACTTCATCGCAGCCTTTAAGATTTTTGAGGGTGGCTTCCGCTGGCTATGGGCACTGTTTGGTGTGTTGTATTTGGTCGCGGGCTATTATGCATTTACTACACCTGTGAAAACAGCCATTGTCTTGACCAGTGTTTTAGCGGTTTTCTTGATTATTGCAGGGGTCATTCGCATCTTTAATGCCATCTTATTTCGAGCATTCCAAGGTTGGGGCTGGACACTTTTTTCTGGTGTTTTAACTCTGCTGGCAGGCATTATGATTTTAACCACACCAGATGCCCCATTTTGGGTGCTGGGCTTATTCCTTGCTTTTGATATTTTATTCCAAGGGATTAATTATCTGACTCTAGCGGCAGCCATTAAGCAGATTCCACCAGCAAGCCAATCTGAATAAAGCATTCTTAAAACATAAAAAGGAGCCTCATGCAGGCTCCCTTTTTCGTGTGCTTTTATCATTTGAAAAGCTGAATGGCAGGCTTATGGATTGACGGCATATTGACTTGAAATCGCAATACGATTCCACGTGTTAATCACAATCGCGATCCATTCAATAGCAGCAACTTCTGCATCGGATAAGTTTTTTGCTGCTTGTTGATACGCCGAGTCGGGGAAATGCTGCTGAGCAATGAGTGTAATTTCTTCAATTAAAATCAGCGCGGCGCGTTCTTTTTCGGAAAAATATCCACTTTCTTGCCATGCACTGATGAGGGCAATCCGTTCCATTGATTCGCCTGCTTTCATGGCATCTTGTGTATGCATACGCACACAGAACGCACATTGGTTAATCTGTGAGGCTCTTAGTTTCAGCAAGTGTGAAAACCCAATCTCAAGACCTGCTTGTTGGACTTTTTGCATGGATAAATTTTCGAGTTCTAAAACCGTTTTATACAGTTCAGGTGCGGCTTTTCCCAAGTTAATTCGTTGCATACATCACCTATTTTTTTAAAGAGCGTTGAATGTTTAATGATGATTTTATCGGCTAATTGATTCGCACTTTGTTTAATTTATGCATTAAAACCAAATGAACTATGGTGGTCGTTTTGGTGACAGCACAGTAAAGCTCTTCTATGTTTAAAATTAAAAAATCATTGAGGTTATTTTGACTTTATCGAGATGTATTCAGTTTCAATCACAACGAACTGTGTCAAGGACAATGAAAAGAGAAAAATGCGGGCGGGAAATTTATAAATCGTGTTATTAATAAATTAAATTTTCTAAAAAAATTATGGATGATGACAACTTTTATTTTAGCGCCCGATTCATTCAAAGAAAGTATGACAGCAGAACAGGCCTGTGCGGCGATGCAGCGTGGAATTCAAAACATAATCCCTGATGCTGTATGTATACATGTACCCATGGCAGATGGCGGCGAAGGCACAGTCGATGCTTTATTAACATCTTTAGCAGGCCAAAAAGTCGAATGTGAAGTAACGGGGCCATTGCCATCACAACAAGTTAAAACGTATTGGGGCCTATTTGATAGTGGGCAAACGGCTGTTATTGAAATGGCCAAAGCCAATGGTATTCATCTGCTTGAACCTACGCAACGCAATCCACTCCTGACTACGACTTTGGGGACAGGCGAAATGATTTGCCATGCATTGGATCTAGGCGTGTCCAAAATTATTTTGGCTCTTGGAGGCAGTGTCACCAATGATGCAGGCAGTGGCATGGCACAGGCGCTTGGAGTACGCTTTTTAGATGCACAAGGGCGGGAAGTGCCCGTTGGTGGTGGCCATTTACAAGATATTGAACAGATCGATATGCAAGCTTTAGACCCACGCTTGCAAAGGGTTCAAGTTTTGATTGCCTCCGATGTCACTAATCCGCTGTGTGGAGCACAGGGTGCATCGTATGTGTTTGGCCCGCAAAAAGGGGCGAGCGCAGAGATAGTTGAGCAGTTGGATCAAAATTTGAGTCATTTTGCAGATGTGGTGGAAACACAGCTTAATCTACAGATACGTAATTTTGCAGGGGCAGGCGCCGCAGGTGGGCTAGGATTTGGTCTAATGGCTTTTACAGGCGCTAAGCTTCAGTCTGGCGCGACATGGGTGATTGAGCAAACTCAACTGGCTGAGAAAATAAAGCAAGCTGATTATGTGTTTACTGGTGAAGGTAGTATCGATTTCCAAACCAAGTTTGGTAAAACGCCGTGGGCGGTGGCTCAGTTAGCCCAGCAGTTGAATAAACCTGTGATTGCCTTTGCTGGACGTGTCGGAGAGGATATTGAGGCATTATTTGATGAAGGGTTTAGTCAAATTGTTTCGATCAATGAACTCAACTGTGATTTAGCAACAGCATTGAAAAATGCAGAGCAGAATTTGCAAAACAGTTGTGAGGACATCACCCGACTTTTGCTTTTAAATCATACTGAGCAAGGTGAGTTTTAATTTTTTGAGGCAGTAAGCGGTTCGAGCATAAGGTCTGGGTCATAGATCTGAAGGTGTATTTCAGACAGAAATGGATAATCATTGCTGGAGCCTCATATTGACGTCATAGATTTGTTAGACTAGCAGCATCCACGAATTGATGAGTGATTATGAGTTTAGCCAGCCTAATTGATGAATTAAACCCGCAACAAAAACAAGCTGCCACGACTGAGTCGCAACACAGTCTGGTGCTCGCAGGGGCTGGCTGTGGCAAGACGAAAACCATTGTGGCACGAGCGGCGTACCTAATTGATCAAGGGATTCCTGCCAACCAAATTCAGATTTTAACCTTTACTCGTCGTTCAGCCAGCGAGATCGTGGCGCGAGTGGAGCTGGCTTTAGGTGAGCAGGCAAAAGGGCTGCGTGCTTCTACTTTTCATACTTTTTGTATGTATCTGCTGCGCCGTGTACCGAAAGCCTTTGGTTTAGAGCAGTTTTCAATTATTGATCGTGATGATCAGCTGATGATGTTCCGTCTGATTCGTGGGAAAGATGACAAGAAAAATCCCAATCAACTGCCTAAACCGCAAGAACTGTGTGATCTGTATTCTTTTGCACGAAATACGCGTCAGAAGCTGAGTGATGCCTTAGAAAAACAGCATCCTGAGCATTTGGCTTTTAAAGATCAAATTGCGGAAATCATGAAAGAGTACGAGACACGCAAGCGTGCCCGTAGCTTTTTAGATTATGACGATATTCTTGCGATCGTGGCTTCAGCACTCGACCAGTCAGATGGTTTAGCCGACTATGTGGCATCGCTCTGCAAACACATGCTGGTCGATGAAATGCAGGACACCAACCCTTTGCAGTGGGCCTTGCTTGAACCTCTCAAAGACAAAGTGAGCCTGTTCTGCGTCGGCGATGATGCACAGTCAATTTATGGTTTCCGTGGGGCAGATTTTGAAAATATTCATCATTTTAAAGACCGTGTGCCGAATGCTCAGGTGTTTAAATTGGAGCAAAACTATCGTTCAACCCAAGAAATTTTAGACCTTTCAAATTGGCTGCTCGATCAATCTGAGATTCAATATAACAAACGCCTAGATGCTCATCGGGGGGAGGGTGTGAAGCCTTGCATGCACATTTTCCCAAATGAGTTTGATGAAGCAAAATGGATTGCGATCGACATTAAAGAGCGCCATTACTTACAAGGCAGTAAATGGTCGGATCATATGGTTTTGGTGCGTTCCAGCTTTGCAGCACGGCATATTGAGGCAGCATGTATTGCAGCCAATGTCCCCTATCGATTTATTGGGGGCATGAAACTGCTTGAAACCGCGCATGTGAAAGATTTACTGAGCTTGCTGCGCGTGATTGCCAATCCTCTGGATGATATTGCATGGATGCGTTTTCTCACCCTGTGGAATGGGGTGGGAGATGTGGGGGCAAGCCGTCTTGCTCAGCAACTTTTACTGGAGCCTGAGTTTAATTTGATTTTTGATAAATTAGAAAAATTTGGGCGGATTCCAGCTGAAACCTTGTTGATCATGAAGCAAATGACGGTACTGAAACAGGAAGTACAGGCTTGTGTCAGTTTGGGTGTTCAGGCGATTGAAGCACAATTGGCGGAAAATTATAAAAAAGACTGGAACCGCCGCCAAGGGGACTTTGAACTGGTCAAACAATTGGCGTCTAAACATAACCAGTTAGGTGAGTTCTTAGAGGAATATGTGCTTGATCCTGTGTCGATTTCGGAAATTGAACGCCAGTCCGATAGCGATGTCGTCACCCTGATTACCATTCACTCGGCCAAAGGTACAGAGCAAAAAGTCTGTTATGTCGTCAATGTCACCCCGGGGCAATATCCGCATGCACGTGCCCAAGGTGATTTTAATGATGTCGAAGAAGAGCGTCGGGTCTTGTATGTGGCACTGACCCGTGCTCAGAATGAGCTGATTTTAACCAAGCAAAATTTAAGTCTGTGGGCGCGAGACGTGATTGATGAGCAAGGGCGTAAAGTCGAAAGTTATTTTTTGAATGATCTGACGCGAAATTTGTGTAGCATGGAAACCCATCATAAACCTCGTCAGCAAACGGTAAAGAGTGCTTTAATTGAGCGCCAATCGATTAATTTAGATTTTGGTATTAATCTCGATTAAACTAAACAGATTACATTGTGGTATTTGTTGTGCAATGTTCAGAAAGTAGCGTAGGCGATTGCTTTTTGATGATTTTGCCTATTTTTGAAGGTTGTAAGATGAAAATTTTAGTTCGTAATTTAGAGCGTACAGTGGCTGAAGCTGAACTGCTTGAATTATTTAAGCAATACGGCACAGTTGCATCATGTAATTTAATCCTTGATGCAGCAACAGGTAAATCGAAAGGTTTTGCTTTTGTTGAAATGCCGCATGTACGTGAAGCGATTAAAGCCATTAAAGGGCTTAATACACTACGTTTGCATGGCACTGGTATCCGCGTCAAACAGGCGGAAGATAAACCTGAGAAGCCAGAAGCATAAATAAAAAGGAGCAATGGATGCTCCTTTTTTATGGGATAAAATGAAAAAATTCTATCCAGCTTTATCGATTGTTGCGCCGATGGGACGACAAATTTCTCAAGGAAATAAAACCTTAGAGATCCGTTCTTGGCGACCAGAGCAATGGCCACTCAAAGATTTGATTATTGTGGAAAATAAGCACTATTTAACCCACGAGGACGATGAAGAGTTGGGGTATGCTGTTGCTATGGTTGATGTTGAGTCGATTCACTCATGGAGAGAAGATGAGCTTGATTCGGCGATGGCATCATATTGGGAAGAGGGATATTGGGCTTGGGTACTCACAAATGTGCGTCCCATGCATATTTCGATGCCTGTCATAGCAAAAAGAAAGATTTATTTTATTGAAATAGATCATGCATAATTTTTATTATGCACTGCTGTATAGAAAGATTACTCTTAGAATTGTTATAAACGCCAAAACTTAGGAACACCCTTCATGACTCGTGTTGCCCGTTACCATGCTGATCGCACTAACCAAAAACTCTACTTTGCTCGACTTTCATGTCAACAAGCAGAACAAATTGATCATGTGCAACAAGCTCAGGCTTACCGTGAGGCTGCTGTGTTTCACTTGCATGGCGCAGTGCTTGCGTTTCTACAAGAGTTGGTCCGTTACTACCGCTTAAATGACTTTACCCCGACCTTGAAGTCCATAGAGGAGCATATGGCAGCTAAGGGCCAAGTCTCGCCTGAAGTGACTGTAATGCAACAACTCTCGAAAGAAGGTTTCATTGCCGAGTTAAAACGTGCTTATCGCTTGTGTCAGTATGCGCCAGAGCCGAGTACACCTGAACCTGAGTCAGAAACTTCATCCAATTTGATCATCAAAGTAACTCAAACCCCTCAGGCATGGTTACCCGATACCAAAATTTTACGCGAGTGGCATCGAGACTTAACGGCGTTGATCGATGGCTTTCGGAATGAGATGGTTGAATTCTAAAAGCGATGACCAACGCTTGAAGTTTGAAAATTTGTCCTTATATCAATAAGTCTAAGCGAAGCAAAGTGCAACTGCCTTTGCCACCATGTTGAACATGGAGGAAATATGTCTATAGAACAATTGAAAGAATTATTTGGAAATCAAGAAGCCATTTTAGAATTGGTTCAACTTGAAGGTGGTGAGCTTGCACTACGTAACGCAGGTTCGGAGAGTGCGCCTTTAGTCACGATCCAGTTTAATGAAGAGCTCAAAGCATTATTGGGCGACCAGACAACAGTCGTTGCTCAGCAGATGGTGCAAGCGGCTTTATACGGCTTACTTGAAAAACAAGTGGGCGAATGGCAGGCTGAAGTGGTGGACGAAAAGCCACAGTTCTTCAGCTAAGCCGAATATGAAAAAACGCACTGAACAGTGCGTTTTTTTGTATCCAGTGTTGGTTGGTTAGTGGGTGGGTGCTTGATGATGTGCAATCTGAATTTGATTTAAAATATGATTGCTCATATTTTTCGCCATTTCCTCTTTTGCAAAATAAACTTCACCAATTTGATCGCGGCGAATCACTTCGGCTTCTTCTTTGCTTTCCGCACATACTAAGACCTGAATCTCAGGATTGAGGGTTTTGGCAATATCCACGATTTTATGAATATCTAAAATATCCATCGGGGAAAGTACCAACAGGCGCGCATGCTGAATATGGGCTTGAATCAGTACCCCAGGGTCTGTCGCCATCCCAGAAACTGCCGCAATGCCTTTTTCACGCAGGTTTTCTACAATTTCACGGTTTTCTTCCGCAATCACTACTTTAATGTCTTCAGCCATCAATTGTTTGGTAATGCGACGGCCCACTTCACCATGCCCAACAATTACCACTTGGTCACGTAAGTAGTCTTGAGAGACTTCATCAGGCAGCATTGCCAATGGGTCACCACTACGTTCAAGTAAGCGTGCTAGATGTGAGCGCTCACGAATCCAACGTTGTACAGGCTCAATTGCGGAGAACACAAAACTGTTTAAGGTGATGGAGATAAGTGCTCCTGCCAAAATTAGGTTTTGCCCTTCTAAGGACAAGAGTTTAAGTGAAACCCCGAGTGTCGCTAAGATGAAGGAAAACTCACCAATCTGTGCCAGTGACGCACCGACGGTGAGGGCAGTATTGATGGGGTAGCGGAAAAAGAGTACTAGTGCCATAGCGGCAATAGTTTTGCCGACCATAATAATTGCAACGACTGCAAGCACATGCACCGGTTGTTCCACTAAGATGCGCGGGTCAAATAACATACCCACTGCAACAAAGAACAAAATGGCAAAAATTTCACGTAGAGGAAGGGTTTCTTCTTCGGCACGGTGGCTAAAGTCAGACTCTTTAACGACCATCCCGGCAAAGAAAGCGCCCAGTGCCATGGAAACACCGAAAATTTTGTACGCGCCAAAGGCGATTGAGACCGCAGCAGCCACCACGGTTAAGGTAAACAGTTCACGTGAACCAAGACGAGCGACAAATTGCATGATCATTGGAACAAGACGTTTCCCGATGATCAGCATAAAAGCGATGAAACCTACCACTTTAAGTAAGGTGATGCCTAAGGTAAGCCAAATGTTATCATCAGCACCGCCTGCAAGGACCTCTCCACCGAGTAGCACTGCTGTAGCGGGTAAGAGTACCAGCACCAAGACCATGACCAGATCTTCAACCAAGAGCCAACCTACGGCAATTTTACCGTTGACTGAATTGAGTAGACCACGGTCTCCCAGTGCTTTGAGTAATACCACTGTACTGGCACAGGACAGGCTTAAGCCGAAGACCAAGGCAGAGCCAAAACTCCAACCCCAGATCATACTGACGCCTATTCCGAGCAGGGTCGCGACAGCAATTTGTAAAATAGCACCAGGCAGTGCAATGCGTCGAACTTGTAATAAGTCATTGAGAGAAAAATGCATGCCCACACCAAACATGAGGAACATGACCCCAAGTTCAGCCAATTGGTTCGCTAGATGAATGTCCGCGACAATACCCGGGGTATTGGGACTAATAATGATACCCGCAATCAGATAACCAATGAGTGGGGGAAGGCGTAAGCGTACGGCAAGATAGCCGAAAATGAGCGCGAGCCCAAAACCGACAGCAAGTAATATAATGAGATCTACGTCATGAGGCACTAAAAACTCCTTAAGCAAAAGTTAAGGGTGAAAAAGAAGCAAAGCACAAAAGGTGCCAAAAGAGATTAAAAGTTTAACAAGTCGAACGAAAAAAAAGCAAAAAAAAACGACCTAAAGCAGGTCGTTTTTTCCAAAAAACTAAAATTATTTAATTTTAGCTTCTTTGAAGATTACGTGTTGACGGATTTTTGGATCAAATTTTTTGATTTCCATTTTTTCCGGCATAGTACGTTTGTTCTTAGTTGTGGTATAGAAATAACCTGTACCAGCAGTAGAAACTAGGCGAATTTTATCACGCATGGTTCAGACTCCTTAGATCTTTTGACCTTGAGCACGTAGGTCAGCAACAACCTTCTCGATACCCAATTTGTCGATAATACGCATACCTTTTGTAGTTAGACGAAGACGTACGAAACGTTTTTCGCTTTCTAACCAGAAACGGTGGTGATGCAGGTTCGGCTCGAACCGGCGTTTGGTTTTGTTATTGGCGTGCGAGACGTTGTTGCCAACGACTGGACGCTTGCCGGTAACTTGGCAAACCTTAGACATGGTGAACTCCATTGCTAGACAGCACCGATTGTGCGCTAGTTATTAAGTAAACGGATGAAATCATTCAAGGGGCGTTTTATACCAAAAATGCGCTTAAAAGACAAGCGATTTTCATTAAAACTAGGCATGAACCCGTGCGATAGGTCATGCCTTGATCATTTAACGAAGAAGGGTCTTTGAAATCAACTTGTGAATTGGTTTGTTAAACGGTGGGAGAATGAATTTCAAGCTATATAACTTGGGATTCGACATCACTGACCGTTCATGCGACAAACTGAAGAAACCTTCTGGACCATGATATTTCCCCATACCTGATGCACCAACGCCACCAAATGGTAAATCGTCTTGTGCGACATGGGTCAAAACCGTGTTTTGTCCGAAATGCCCTGAATGAGTACGCTGTGCAACATAATCTGCACGCGCCTGATCAAAGTCGAAGTAGTATAATGCAAGTGGACGCGGACGGCTATTAATAAACTCGATAACATCGTCTATTTGATCATATTCCATGATCGGCAGCAGTGGCCCAAAGATTTCCTCTTGCATAATACGCATGTCAGGCGTGACCCCAGTTAACAGTGTAGGGGGCACTTTACGTGTATCGGAGAAGGTTTCATGGGCTGGGTTGATTTCAACCACTTGTGCACCATGTTCACGTGCATTTTCGAGATAACCTTGTAAGCGGTTGTATTGACGGTCATTAATAATCGAGGTGTAGTCTGGATTATGCAGAATGTCGGGATACATCTCTTCCACACACTCGCGGAAGTGATCAATGAACTCGGCAGTTTTACCTTTAGGTAAGAACATATAGTCAGGTGCCACACAGGTTTGACCCGCATTCCACAGTTTTCCTGCAGCAATCCGCTGCGCAACATCCCGTAAATGAATAGAAGGATGTACTAATACTGGTGATTTTCCGCCAAGTTCGAGAATCAATGGAACGAGGTTCTCTGCCGCAGCAGACATGACGGTTTTACCGACATTGGTTGAACCTGTGAAAATCAGTTTGTCAAAAGCCAGACGACAAAAGGCATCCGAGATCGCGCCACCGCCATTGGTCACGGAAACTAATTCTTGAGGAAAGGCTTCGGAGAGCGCTTTTTCAAGGATGCGACCAAAGTTGCCCGATGAACTGGAAATCTTGATCATGGCATGGTTGCCTGCTGCCAAAGCACAAATTAAGGGGCCAATCGAGAGTAATAAAGGATAGTTCCAAGGGGTAATAATGCCGATCACACCTAAAGGTTGATATTGCACCCATGCTTTAGCCGGCTGGTGAATGATGGAAACGTGACGTTTCGAGGGTTTCATCCACGTGGTTAAATGCTTGCTATAATATTTGATGTGTTCAAGGCAGGTGAGCAATTCCCCAATTTTGGTTTCACTGGTGGAACGGTTGCCGTAGTCTTGATTAATTGCCTCGGCAAATTGATCTTGATACTTAACTAAGATACGCTTAAGTCGTGCCAAACGGTCAATACGCTCTTTTGCGGTTGGCAATGGATAGCGTAAATAAGCGTGCTTTTGCTGTTCAAGCACATCATGTAGGTGCTGAATATCATAAGAATGTGGTGTCAATGAAGTTGTTTTTGTTTGACTGTTCATGCCGCACTACCATTTCAAATTTCAATTTATGTTTAATTTTTAGAGTAATTGCTCTAATTAGTCAAGTTACTTTATGTGTTAGTCTTCTAATGCACTGAATGAATGGTTATTTTAGGATGTCTCAAACTAAAACGTTGAAAACCAAAGAACGTATTTTGCAACTCAGTTTGCAGCTTTTTAACGAGCGTGGAGAACGTTCTGTTACGACCAATCATATTGCCGCTGAATTGAATATGAGTCCGGGCAATTTGTATTATCACTTTCGCAATAAAAGTGAAATTATCAAAGAGCTCATGGAACAGTATCAAGGCGAAACGCTACAGATGCTGGCTTTGCCCGATGACCGTCTGTTAGATGCCAATGATAAAATTCGTTATTTTCAGGTGCTAAGCAGCCAGTTGTGGGCTTATCGCTTTTTACACCGTGATGTCTATCATTTGGTTGAAAACAATGAAGACTTCCGCAAGATGTATCCGCGTTTTGCAGGGCAAGTGATGCAACAAGGGCAAAAGATCTATCAGGCCTTTGTTGATGCCGGTCTGATGCAAATGACGTCGTCAGAAATTGAAGCCCTGATTATCAATTTATGGATTGTACTGACCAACTGGACCAACTTCCTTTATATGTCGGGTCATATCACTGATTCCAATACATTAGAAGAAAAGTGGGTCTGGCAGGCACTCCGTCAAATGGTGTTCTTAGAAGGGGCCTATTTGCGTGGTGAAAGTCGTGAGACGTATGAGCGGTTGTTGGATACGATGGGGCCGTCTGAACTGTTTTCGAGCTTGGCGTCATTTAAATCGGATGATAAGCCATAAGGTGTTTTGACAGCTGAGTAAAAAGCGCTAGAATACTCGGCTTGATTTTCATTTTACTGATTTAAACTGACATGAATATGACAACTGCTAACACGGCACGTTTACTGATTACTTGTGAAGATAAGCCAGGGATCGTGCAAGCTGTATCGAGCTTTTTGTATCATCAAGGCGCGAATATTACTGCGCTTGATCAATACGCGACTGAAGCTCAGGGCGGACGTTACTTTATGCGTGTTGAGTTTGAACTAGATAATTTACAGTCTCGTAAAGAAAGCATTACTCAAACTTTTGCTGCAAATGTAGCAGAGCGTTATGAAATGCAATGGCGTTTGGCGCTGGTCAGCGACGTGAAAAAAGTCGGGATTTTGGTGTCTAAAGTAGACCACGCCTTACTTGAGCTATTATGGCGTCATGCGCGTGGTGGTTTGCCGTGCGAAATTACCAAAGTGATTTCTAACCATGAAACTTTACGTGAAGCGGTTGAGAACTTTGGTATTCCGTTTGAAGTTGTCCCTGTAACGAAGGACAATAAACGCGAAGCTTATGCTGAAATTGATGAATTAATGCAAGGCAATGATTTATTGGTACTTGCGCGTTATATGCAAATTCTAGATGAAGCATTTGTCGAGAAGTGGGAAATGAAAGTGATCAACATTCACCACTCCTTCCTACCTGCTTTTGTTGGCGCAAACCCATATAAGCAAGCGCATGAAAAAGGTGTAAAACTTATTGGCGCAACCGCGCACTATGTCACTGCGGATCTGGATCAAGGTCCGATCATTGAGCAAGATGTAGAGCGCGTGAACCATGACTTTACGGTTGATCAATTACGTGAATTGGGTCAGGATGTTGAACGTAACGTCTTGGCACGTGCAGTGAAGTGGCACTTAGAAGACCGTATTATTGTTGATGGTAACAAAACAGTCGTTTTCCAATAAAAAATTGGTTGCAAGCAAGATTGAAAAAGGCATACATTAAGTATGCCTTTTTTTGTTTGGGTATGATTAGAAAAAACCATAAAAAGTGACAAATTAATAGTTGCAAATGAAAACACTTCTCATTTATCATTGCGCTACTTTATTGTACTAACCGATAAGCGTTATAGTGGAAACCAACCTAGTGGCCACTCCGCTTAAATTAGGTCACCGATTTTAATGAGTTCAACAGTTATTTCTCCTATGCAGACTCCCAACCCGATGAAAAAGAAAGTTCTTGCTGCTTTGATCGCGGTTGTCGTGGGCCATATGGGCGTATTGTGGGCAGTGAACCACATGAAAGCTCCTGAACTCAAACCGATTGAAAAAGAACCATTGAAGGTTCGCTTCGTTAAAATTCAAGAACCACCAAAACCGCTACCGCCTAAGCCGAAGGAAGAACCGAAAAAGGAACCGACTAAGCCGAAGGAAGTGAAGATTGTGGAAAAACCACAACCGACCCCACCGAAAAAGGTAGAAAAGGTTCAACAAGTTAAAAAAGCAGAAGTGGTTAAACCGGTTGTTAAACCAACCGAAACTCCAGTAAAACCGACAGTCACCACGATGATTACAGAGAAAAAAGTCGAAAAACCTGTCGTGCAACCAGAGCAAGCGAAACCTGTTACTCAAGCTGAACCTGCCGATACTTCACCGAAGTCGGTGTCGATTGGTGGTTCAGGTGTGCAATGGAGCCGCTCTCCAAAACCAGTTTATAGTAATCAAGATTTACAAGGTGAAAACCGTCGAGTCGTGGTGCTGATTGAGGCGAATGAAAAAGGGTCGATTGTGAATGCCCGTATTACGCGCTCAAGTGGTGTACCTGCTTTAGATGAAAAGATTTTAAGAGCTGTCAAAGGCGCTAAATTTAAACCTTATAAAGAAAATGGTGTGGCTTATCCAATTCGGGCTGAGCAACCATTTGATTTAGAATTGAATACAAAACGCTAACTTTATCAGGAGTTCGAGTATGAACTTTTCAGTTTATTGGCAACATGCTGATGCAGTCAGTAAAACACTGTATTTCATCTTGTTGGCAATGTCGATTGCAACGTGGACCATCTTTGTTTTACGTATCATGGGTACACGTCAATTGAAACAACAAGCTTATGCTCAACTTTCGCAAGCTTTAGCTAAGTTAAAATCAAAGTTTGCTGTATTGAACTTTGAACAACGTAAATCAGTTGCAGAACAAGCACTCCTTCGTCAAATTTCTGCTGAAAAAGCGAATGCTGAGAAAGGTGTTTCAGTTCTAGGTACGATTGCATCGCTTGCACCGTTCGTTGGTTTGTTTGGTACAGTATGGGGAATTTTCCATGCCCTGGTTGCTGTTGGCAAAAGTGGTCAAGCAGGCCTAGCGCAAGTTGCAACTCCTGTAGGTGAAGCACTGATCATGACGGGTTTAGGTTTGGCTGTCGCGATTCCTGCGGTGTTAGCGTATAACATCTGTGCACGTGTGAACCGTACTTTGGCACATGAGCTTCAAGACCAAGCACACGGCTTGCTCATTGATGCCATGTTGCAACAAGACTCAGCACCTGCGGCAGTAGAAAGTAAAGCGACTCAACAAGGTTTAGTTGGAGGTCAAGCTTAATGGCTTTTCAATTGGGTGACGATAACGATGCTGGCATGAATGAGATGAACCTCATTCCGCTGATCGATATTATGCTGGTTTTGATGATCATCTTCTTGGTGACAGCGACCGTTGCCAACCCATCAATTCCATTAACTTTACCAAAAACGACGGCTGATATTGTAGATCCTCCACCCAAAGCCATTACGGTGAGCATTAATGCAAAAGGCGAAGTGGCTTGGGATAATCAAGTGATTAGCTTGGAAGAACTACAAACGCGTTTTAATGAAGCGGGTGAGTTGGAAACCAAGCCAACGGTTCAACTTCGTGCAGATAAAGAATCTCGTTACGATATGGTCGCACAAGTGATGTCTCGTGCGAGTGAAGCTGGACTGGCAGATATTGCTTTCGTCAGCGATAACTAAGTTGATGTTAAAAAAAGCGACTCTTGAAGTCGCTTTTTTATTGTGAATTCTTGAATTATTTGCTGTCTTTCAATAAAGCTTGAAACTTAGAGCGCAGCTTCATCAGTTTTGGCGGAATGGCAAAGTTGCAATAGCCTTGAGATGGGTTACGAGCGTAAAAGTTCTGGTGATAGTCTTCAGCCGAATAGAACGTTGGTACAGGACTGAGTTCGGTCACAATATCGAGACCTTCTGCCTTTAAGTCGTTAATCGCTTGCTCTGCGTCAGCACGTTGTGCATCATTAAAATAGTAAATGACTGAACGATACTGTGTTCCGACATCATTGCCTTGACGGTTGAGTGTCGTAGGATCATGAGTGGCAAAAAACACATCGAGCAGCTGAGCATAGCTGATTTGAGTTTCATCAAAATCAATTAAAATAACTTCGGCGTGGTTGGTATCGCCACGACAAATGTCTTCATACGTTGGGTTGTCGGTATCTCCACCTGCATAACCACTGGTCACTTTATGTATGCCCTGAAGCTCTAAATAAACCGCTTCTACACACCAAAAACATCCACCACCAAAGAGTGCTTGTTGCATTTTAAAATCCTAATTGTGTTTATATCTGTTTATATAAGGGCTGATTTGTTCAGTACAATGTTGTCTGTTACAGATTAAAAAAGCCTGTGATTACAGGCTTTTTATAGAAACAATTTAACGTGGTTGAATGGCAGAGCCAAACTGTAGCAGCAAATTACCATGTCGATCGAGCAGTTTCAGAGTTTTACCAAATACTTGGTAATGCGTCACTTTTGCCAGCGTTTCTTGGAACTGTTGCGGGACAGCACTGTTATTGATACAGGCCATTCGGGTGGTTGCGAGCTGGCTCAAGGTGAGCGTATCGCGTCCGACGGTATAACTGCCCATAATGCGGTTACAGCCATCTACACCACTGATGCGGTTATCAGCTGAAAACTGAAGGCTTGGAATATTACGTTCATTGGGTGCTGTTTTAATTTCGGTATTGCCCATTTGCGTCAAAATCCAAGTCCGTTGCTGGAGTTGTTGAATGTTGGCCATTTCAATGGTGTCGGATGGAGGTGGTGTAGTTTGGCAGCCAGTCATGATTAAGCTACTCGCTAAAAGACTGCTCGCAATCAGTTTTTTTAACATGGGATCAGACTCTTATTGTGATGTATCGTCTGAACTATCAAAGCAAATTTTGTCCTTGATTGCCAGTTTTAACTTGCAGCTTTTCGTTGCAGACTTTAGCGTGTTTGGTCAACGGGTAGGCCCTGACGAATGAGCTGTGAATACTCACGACTGGTTAACTCTGTTTCTTTGCTTACACGTGGGTTGATATAGGCTTTTTGATACCATGTTTTCATATTCCACTGTGGGCTAATCGCGCCTAAATCATACAAATAATTCGGCAAATAACCTGAGGCTAAAATACGATAGTCGGTTGGTAAAGCGTCATGTGAAACGGCTTGAACCATATCAAACACCAAGGTGGTGCAATTACTGGTGAGGGTGTTATACCACTTAGGATGCTTGGCGAGCTCGTCTGCCTTATGTAAATACTCTACAAACAGTGCTTTACTTTCAGCCTGTCCGAGGCGAACAGGAAAGAAATAGACTTGTTCATGACGAATATTGCTACGGGTATAGACAATATCATGTTCGTCTGAGGCCACTAAACTCAGCTCATATTTTCTAAAAAAACCACCAATCGCTGAAAATTCTTCATTTTTCTCTTTGCGAATTTCAATGGAAAAGGTCAGCGGTGCGGTATTGGCAAAATCAAAACTGACCAAAGTATGCGCGATTTGTGGCCCCATCCAGTATGAGGTAATGATATTGACCCCAGTGATTTGATTTAGATCGAAAGAGCGGGTATCCCAATGTTCAGTATAGGAGCCGTCAGGGTGCCATGTGAAATTGCGGACATTATGAAGGGTGACATGGTCGCCTTGTTTTTCATAATGCAAGATTTTTGCTACTTCAGGTTGCCAGTCGCGGTCTTGGCGAGCATCTAAAATAAAATACCAAGACAACGCCAGTAAAAAGCCAAGGAGATAAAGAATGATATCGAGGCGACGACCAAAAAAGCTTTGGGTGATATAGATACCCAAAATGCTGAGTGCAAAAGCAATCCAGATCCCAATAAAAATACGGCTGACCAACCAGCCCAAAGGCTCTTGAATCCACAATGCAAAACACAGCCAAATTGAACTGAACAAGACAAAAATACTAAACAGGGTGTGGAGTAATCCAAAGCCCAGTGCCCGCCAAAATTCTATTTTGATCATGTTGTGCATCGTGCTTTTAGCAAAAAGAATATGCTTTATTTTTGATAGGTTGCGAACTCAAAAGCAATTCCAGTTTTGTCATCAATATGTTGTTCTGACGCCACTTTTTTGAATGCTGCTGGAATGGCAGGGTAAAAGACATCCCCCATAGCATCTATATTAATATGTGTTAACTCTAAACGGTCTGCAATATCAATGGTTTGTTGAAATATTTCGCCGCCACCTATGATAAAAATAGTTGTAGGTTTCTCGGAAGATTGAACGTCTTTAATAGAATTTTCTAAAGCTTCCTCAATTGAATGAGCAACTTTGACTCCATCAAAACTCCAGTTTGGATTACGAGTAATTACCCAGTTCACGCGTTTAGGTAAAGCACGCCCAATTGAGTCGAAATTTTTACGCCCCATGATAATTACGCCACCTTGCGTAATTTCTTTGAAGTGTTTTAAGTCTGCTGAAATATGCCAAGGAAGATCGTTATCTTTACCAATACATTGTTGGTTGTCCATAGCAACCACATGTACTACTTCATAATTACTGAAAGTCATAACTCTAAAATCCAAGCCAAATTTAAACAACGCAAAGCAAAATAAATCCCACTTTAACTTAATAAAATGGGATTTAGTTATTGTAACTATAAAATAGGAAATTAAATAGTTACGATTTTTTAAGTTCGCTTAAGAATAGTAGATATTTATTAGACCTCTTGCGAAAGTAAAAACCACCTCAATATAAATTTCATGAGATATCAGAAATTAAATCGTTTTTCAGATTCTGAATTCAAACGCTTGGTTGGCGTACCTCGACATGTTTTTACTGAAATGGTAGAGGTTTTAGAAAAAGCAGAATCACTCAAAAAGAAATCAG
>NZ_MVOM01000029.1:0-51758 GCF_002018895.1 Acinetobacter sp. MF4640
TGTGGAAGCATAGTGATATGTGAAGCTGACCAATACTAATTGCTCGTGAGGCTTGACTATACAACACCCAAACAGTTGGTGTTGTGGTTCAAATCACTGCAAACAACTTGATTTAGTTATAAAGCTAGATAAAATATCCAACTCAAATATACCTGTTAATAACTCATTTGATGAAAGTTAGGCATACACAATGTGTAAATAAGACCCAACGAATAGTCATAAACAGTTGTGCTGGCGACAATAGCAAGAGTGAACCACCTGATCCCTTCCCGAACTCAGAAGTGAAACCTCTTAGCGCTGATGGTAGTGTGGAGTTATCCATGTGAGAGTAAGTCATCGCCAGCTCATTAATTCTAAATCCCCCTAACTCAAATGAGATAGGGGGATTTTTTTATGCAAGGAAGGTTAAATAATATACGAATCAATCGTCTAATTGAGGTTTAGGATAGGTTTCTACATACTGATTTACTTATTTATCGATCATGACATTTAATCTATCTAACATTTTTATTTTTAGATTTTTAAAAATATTGAATAGTCGATCAAATGTTCATAGTTTGTTAGCAATATCTTTAAATGGAATAATGAGTATGTCTAATAAAATTCAATATCAGCTGAAAAAACTTCCTTTAATCTCATGTACGTTGTTGAGCTGTTTGGCTTTTGGGCAAGTACATGCTGTATCTAATGATCAGGTCAAACAACTGGTCGAGTCAGAAAAAAAGAATTATTTAAATACTCTAGAGGCTTTAGTCAATATTGAGTCGGGGAGTAAAGATCTTGTCGGCGTGAATAAGATAGCCAAATATGTCGCTGAACAATTAAAAATGACAGGTGCTGAGGTCAGTATTGTAGAAGCTAAAGATATATATCGTATGGATGATACGCCCCAACAGACTGGTTCCATGGTAAAAGCTATTTTGAAGGGTAAGGGCAGTGTTAGCGGCAGTGTAAAAATGACCCCCTAATGGCATTTAAAAACTGACCCCCTTGGTTAATATAGCGGTCATTTTGGACTGCTCAACATGTTAACTTTGGAGCAAGCAGTGACAATCCAAATACTTCATCAGCAAGGTAAATCTATTAAAGCTATTACTCGTGAACTGGGGGTGTCCAGAAATACCGTACGTAAATATTTACGGCAAAACACCACACCTCAGTATCAGCGTATACAGCCTAGAATAAGTATCCTTGACCCATATAAACCCTATTTACTCCAACGTGTAAACGCAGCTCATCCTGAATGGATTCCTGCTGTTGTGCTCTACCAGGAAATTTTAGGGTTGGGATATCCAGGAAAGATCAGGATCTTGAGGGAATATCTTGCAACATTAAAACCAGTTGCCAAACTGGAACCGATCATTCGTTTTGAAACCCAACCTGGCCAACAAATGCAGGTGGATTTCACTACGATTCGACGCAACAACACGACTTTAAAAGCCTTTGTCGCAACATTAGGGTATTCCAGAGCGACTTTCGTGAAATTTTATGATCATGAACGTACGGATGCATGGATCGATGGTCTAGAAAATGCATTTCAGTTCTTTGCAGGAGTACCTCAGGAAATCCTGTTTGATAACGCTAAAACGATCATGATTGAACGGAATGCCTATCAGGAGGGGCAGCATAAATGGAACCCCAAACTGCTCGACTGCGCCAAGAAGTACAGCTTTCGTCCTCGCGTATGTAAGCCCTACCGTGCACAGACCAAAGGCAAAGTTGAACGCTTTAATGGATACCTCAAATCAAGCTTTATTGTGCCATTGAAAGCAAGCCTGAAGACTTCGGGTTTACTGTTAGATGTTGATGTCGCCAATGCCCACATTGGCCGGTGGCTGCATGAAACCGCCAATCAGCGGATTCATGCCACCACGCAAGAAAAACCGGCTGTTCGACTGCAACAAGAGCAGCAAAAATTTACGCCATTACCGCAATCAGATACAGGTTCCAGCACTGTACCTGTTGCAGCAGCAGAGCATGTCATGCCCTACGAGAGTTTGCAGCATCCCTTATCGGTATATGACCAGTTGCTGGGAGTTTCCTGATGAATCTGCAATACGACCGTATAGAGCAACTTTGCCAAAAGCTTAATCTGCCTGCCATCGCATCACAATGGTCACATCATGCACAACAAACATTAGGTCAGGATGGAAGTTATGCCGACTTTGTTGAAGCGATCTTGACGCATGAATATGCTGCCAGGCAACAGCGTAGCCAGCAGGTACTGATGAAACTCTCAGGCCTACCTCAAGTCAAAACCCTGGAAGACTATGATTTTAATTATGCCCTAGGGGCCCCTAAATCACAGGTGATTGAACTGTTCAATCTGAGCTTTATTGCTAGAGCAGAAAATGTGGTGTTTCTCGGGGCTAGCGGAGTAGGAAAAACGCATTTATCTATGGCATTAGGCTATAAGGCCATCATGAACAACATTAAGATCAAGTTCATTACCGCAGCGGATTTAATGCTGCAACTGAGTACAGCCTATCAGCAAGGTAAATTGAAAACCTATATGCAACGTGCGGTACTGGGACCAAAGTTACTGATTATCGATGAAATTGGTTATTTACCGTTTGGACGTGAAGAAGCGAATCTGTTCTTTAACGTGATTGCCAAGCGTTATGAAAAAGGCAGTACGATATTGACGAGTAACTTACCCTTTAGCCAATGGTCTAAGTCATTTGCGGATGATGTTACGTTGACCGCTGCGATGTTAGATCGGCTATTACATCACTGTCATGTGGTACAGATATCGGGTGAGAGTTATCGTTTGAAGGATAAAAAGAGAGTAGGAATTCAACCACAAATTGAGTCTTAATAAATCATCAAAGGGGTCAATTTTACTTTGCTGTTTTTAAGGTAAAAGGGGTCAGTTTTAAATTGCCGTTGACAGCAGCAGTAAAATTATGCTAATTGCTCATATGGATACGGTGTATTTAACAGGAATGTTGAAAGACCAACCTTTTAAAATGGAAGGAGATAAAGTTTTTGGTCTTGGAATTTTAGATGATAAACAGGGAGTTGCTGCGATTATTCATACGCTTGATCTTTTGAAAAAGTTGAATTATCAAGATTATGGCACGATCACAGTCTTACTTAACTCCGATGAGGAGATCAGTTCGCCAGGTTCACGCAAACTGATTACTGAAACTGCACAAGACCAAGATGTGGTTTTGTCATTTGAAGGTGGTGGCAAAGATGGCAGTTTACGATTAGCCACCAGTGGGATTGGTGCAGCATATTTAGAGGTTCACGGGAAATCTGCACATGCAGGGGTTAAGCCTGAAGCAGGCATAAATGCACTGACAGAATTATCACATCAAATCTTACAGTTACAAGATTTATCGAATCCTAAAACAGGGTTGAAATTAAACTGGACTGTAGCGAGTGCAGGTAAAGTGCGTAACGTGATTCCAGACCTTGCGACTGCACAAGCAGATGTTCGTGCTTTGCAAGTTAAAGATTTTCAGCAAGTGGAACGTGTATTACAGGAAAGGATTAAACGTAAAAAGTTAGCTGATAGTGAAGTTAAGTTAAAGTTTGAAATGCGTCGCCCACCTTTAATGGCAAATCCACAGGCAAAAAAATTGGCTGAACAAGCACAGCTTATTTACAAAAATGATTTTAACTTACCAATGAAGGTCTTAGCTGAAGCAACAGGTGGTGGTACAGATGCCGCATTTGCTGGCTTAAATTCGAAAGCAGCGATTTTAGAAGGCATGGGCTTATCTGGTGATGGTGCACATTCGAATAATGCTGAATATATTCTGGTCGAAAGTATTGTGCCGCGTTTATATTTAGCGACAAAGTTGATTATGGATTTATCGACCGCTCAAAAATAATAAAGTTGGTATGAAAGAACTCAACTGATTTGAGTTTTTACATCATGAAAGATGGTGTTTATTTTTAGCAGCATCTTTCATTAATCTAAATATTAGAATCTTATAAGGAAATGATGAGATCTTAAATAAAAACTATATAAAGTGAGGGATATTCTGAGAGATCGGTATAGCTATAGTTGATGTTACTTTTTTTATTCTTTGCTGCGTTATTCAGCGGAATCTGTTGGGTCTCGATGTATTGCTTGCTGTCCCAAGTGATTGGACTTTGGTCTTTATTCTTTAAGGAATGAAGGGGCAGCTTTTGTCTCTTCACTGTCGAATTGTTTCTTTTTAAATAAAAACTTCGAAATTACGTTTGCATAAAAAAATAAATGATAACGTGCTGTATATGATGCTTTTTTAACCAAGCAAGCTGAATGTAATTCATGGTAAAATGATCGGCTTTCATCTTTGATCTTTATTTGAGATCTTTCATCTGCCAGCCGAGAATTGCTAGCCATGTCTACTGCTTATACTATGCAGACCGCGCCTAAAGCGTTGTTTGATTACGACAAATATTGGGCGTCATGTTTTGAACCTGCGCCATTTTTGCCGATGTCGCGCGAGGAAATGGACCAACTCGGTTGGGATAGTTGTGACTTTATTTTGGTCTGTGGTGATGCGTATATCGATCATCCATCATTTTGTTCGGGCATTATTGGCCGTACGTTAGAAGCACAAGGTTTCCGTGTCGGGATTATTGCACAACCTGATTGGACGAATGTTGAAGCATTCCGTGTTTTGGGTAAGCCAACTATCGCTTGGGGTGTGACTGCTGGGAATATGGATTCGATGATCAACCGTTATACGGCTGATCGTAAAATCCGTTCTGATGATGCCTACTCGCCAGATAATTTACCCAATAAACGTCCAGACCGTGCAGCAACGGTGTATTGCCAACGTGTGCGTGAAGCATTTCCAGATGTACCTGTATTGTTAGGTGGAATAGAAGCGTCTTTACGTCGTATTGCACATTATGACTATTGGTCAGACAAAGTCCGTCGTTCAGTGTTGATGGACTCAAAAGCCGATCTTTTGATGTATGGTAATGGTGAGCGTTCAATTACTGAGGTGATGCATCGCTTAGCCAAAGGCGAAAAAATTCACGAAATTACCGATGTTCGTGGCACGGCATTTATCGTGAATAAGTTAAACCGTCCATCTAAAGCCAAGTTTGTGGAAATTGCATCAAATGATGTGGATACCATTGGCCGTGTTGATCCGATTATCAATCCTTATGTGATGACTGAAGATTTAGATGGCTGTGAAATTGAAAAAGATAAGGGCAATTCTTTAACCCAATACCAAAATTTCCAAAAAGAAATTGTGACGAATCAAATTGTTCGTGAAGGGGATAAACTCGATCCTGATACACAAATTGTGCAATTACAGCCGTCTTCAAAGGCAATTAAACATAAATTACCGCCGCGTGAACTGGCTGTGATTCGTTTGCCTGCATTTGAAGCAGTGGCAGATGATCCCGTTTTATATGCACATGCCAACCGTATTTTGCACCTTGAAACCAATCCGGGAAATGCACGTGCTTTGGTACAAAAGCATGGCGAGCGTGATGTTTGGTTAAATGCTCCACCGATTCCGTTAACGACGGAAGAAATGGACTATGTGTTTGATTTACCTTATGCACGTCTACCGCATCCTGTCTATGCTGATGCGCGTTTCCCTGCATTTGATATGATCAAATTTTCTGTCAACATTATGCGTGGCTGTTTTGGGGGTTGTACCTTCTGTTCGATTACAGAACATGAAGGACGCATCATTCAAAACCGTTCAGAAGAATCAATTTTACGTGAAGTTGAAAAGATTCGCGATACTGCACCAGGTTTTACCGGCATCATTTCTGATTTGGGTGGGCCTACAGCAAACATGTATCGTTTGCATTGTAAAGACCCTGAAATTGAAAAGAACTGTCGTAAACCATCGTGTGTTTATCCGGGTGTTTGTCAAAACCTACATACTGATCATGCACCTTTAACGCAGCTATATCGTAAAGCACGTGCCATTAAAGGCATCAAAAAGATTCTGATTGGTTCGGGTCTGCGTTATGACTTAGCGGTGTTAAACCCTGAATATGTTAAAGAATTGGTGCAGCATCATGTCGGTGGTTATTTAAAAATTGCGCCTGAACATACCGAAAAAGGTCCATTGTCTAAGATGATGAAACCGGGCATCGGGACCTATGATCGTTTCAAGCAAATGTTTGATCGTTTCAGTAAGGAAGCAGGTAAAGAACAGTATCTGATTCCGTACTTTATTGCAGCGCATCCGGGTACGACTGAATATGACATGATGAATTTGGCGATTTGGCTGAAGAAAAATGGTTTCCGTGCCGATCAGGTACAAACTTTTTATCCATCACCAATGGCCACAGCGACCACCATGTATCACACAGGTAAAAACCCACTAGCAAAAGTGGCACGTTATACTGAAGATGTGGATATTGTGAAAGGTGAGAAGCGTCGTCGTCTGCATAAAGCCTTCTTACGTTATCATGATCCAAACAACTGGCCTTTACTCCGCGATGCTTTAAAAGAGATGGGCCGCCAAGACTTGATTGGTAACTCGAAACAGCATTTGATTCCAACCTATCAACCGCAAGGGACAGAAGGTCAGTATCAGTCTGCTCGGAAGAAAAACTCAACCGTGGATGGTGATTCGCAAAAACGTAATGGTGATAGCCGTAACCAACAAGCGAAAAATCAATCGCATCCATCAAATACCAAGAAGCGTCCTGAACGTGGTCAGATTTTAACGCAGCATACAGGTTTGCCGCCGCGTGAAACAGGTGACGCCAAGAAGCCATTTGGACATTCAAAGTCAAAACCAAAGTCTAAGTCACGTGCTTAATGGCAATTGAATATAAAAAAGGATGCTACGGCATCCTTTTTTAGGATCGATCTTTTTTATTGCGTTAGAAAAATAGCTCAAAGATTGGCTTTTCTGCCATCCGTCTGGAAAATTGGGTCAATCCGAAGAATCATATTGCACGTGAATGAATCACTCTATTACAGTGTAGATAGGCTAAAGAGCCAAAATTTCATTCAGATTAAAACAAAACGTGTTACAACGAATGACATTGCAAAAAATTGTTTAGTTTTATCAGCGTTTGTTTGATTTTAGCTTTAGTTTTTTATTGCGTGGTTTGGATAAATGGTCAGTAGGTTATACTGATCGAATAAAAATGGTTGTGATACCGAAAATTATAATAAAGATCAAAAGGATGCAAATATGACAACTTATATGTTAATTGGTAGCGTGTTGTTGATACTAGTCATGATTTTAGCGAGTAAAGCGTTGATCCCTAAGACCAAGCAGCAAGATAGTGCATTAAGACAACGTGCTATTTTTAGTATGCATGAGCAACTGACTTATACTCGTTTGAAAGAAATTTTACCGCATCATACTGTTCTGGCACATGTGTCTTATGATGCCTTACTGACTACAAAATTTTCGCGTACGCGAAATAAATACCGCAATTTGGTGGCTGATTTTGTCATTGTGGATAGTGCACAACAAGTTTTGGCAGTAGTTGCTTTAGAAGATCCGCTTTCACTGAAACGTCCACAAAAGGCACAGTTTAAGGATGCGATCCTTGAGATGGCTGGCTATAAAGTGATTCGTTATGAAGAAGTGCCTGACTATCATCAGTTACGTGAAGATTTTTATGGTGATCTCTATGCTTCGTCGCGTTTGACTAAAGATACGCGTGTAGCCAAAAAATATGATTACTATAATGCAGCACAAACTCGAAAATTACGTCTGATCGGCTAACTGAATCTCAGTGCGCATGATAAAAACATGAAAAATCATGTTTTTATCATGCATGTATTTTTTATGCAGGTTTCACTGCAACAACGGTTAACTCTACCAATACTCGTGGATCATAAAGTTTAGCTTCAACACAGGTACGGGGTAATGCATCAATGTCTGCAACCCAAGCATCCCAAACTTCATTGAACGCTGCATAGTCATTTTCAATGTCTTTTAAATAAATCGTTACCGATAAGATATGGCTTTTATCTGTGCCTGCATCAGCTAAAAATTGGTCAATCATGTCGAATGTTTGTTGGGTTTGACCTTTAATATCGAGATCAAAGTCAGATGCCAGTTGACCTGCCAAATGAACGAGGTTGCCAGCAATCGCAACTTCAGAAAAACGATTTGAGACATGCAAACGTTGAACCGTCATGATGTATGCATCCTGTGTTATGAGTATAAAAATAGAACATAATAATGTAGCTCAATAGCCTACCACAAACTGATGTATGACAGATGGCTGTGATCTCTTGGCTTTCAATCAGGTGCAGAATTTTACAGCGTGAAGGATTCTATCTCTTGCTGTAAGTACATGTGAACAGAGGATGGATTCAATATCTCGACGTGGGAATTACAAAAGATGAAGGAACACGATTAATAGGTCAATCTTATGCGGGCTTTATAACAGTATATTTTTAAATATTGGATTATTCTGATGCTAGAGCGCTGCTCTGCAATATAGGGGGGAATACCATGATAAATATCAGAGATGTCCTGTAATCTTCGGATTTGATCGTCACGCCAATCACAGGACGTATGCTAAAAGTAAAGGTAAGTTTTAGCATCTCAGCGGTTACATGGATAAATGCAGCGCGTCATTAGATTACTCTAAAAACACAGTTTGTGAATGCTAAATTGCATTATTTTTGTTCTTTTGGTTAAAAAATGACTGATTGAGCAATTAGTCAGACCATAAAGAGAGCTGGGGTAAAGGCTCTTGAGTCGAAAGAGCATAGACCCCAACACCGATAAGACGAAATTGTTGATCCGGTGTGATTTGCATTTCTTTGAGTAAGATATCTAAGGTCATTTGCAGTTCCGTTTGATGCTTTAATGGCATTTTGAAGCTTTTACTGTGCTGTAGGGTTTGAAAGTTTTTCAGTTTCAGTTTGACGGTGACACCACGGGCATACAGATGCTTTTTCTCTAAGCTTTGCCAGACTTGTGCAATCAACTTGGGCCAAAATTGGAGACATTGTTCAATGGTTAAATCATCATCAAAAGTTGTTTCTTTTGAAATTTGCTGACGTTCTCGTTCCGCTTGTACAGGACGCTCATCAATCCCTTGTGCATATAGATAGAGCTGTTTGCCATATTTGCCAAAATGATGAATCAGGATATTTTCATCCACATGCTGTAAATCACCTAAAGTTTCAAGTTTGAGCGCATGTAATTTTTCTTGCATGACTTTACCCACTCCGGGGATTTTTTTAAGCGGCAAGTGCTGAATAAACTGCTGAACTTGTGAGGGTTTAATCACGCAGATACCATTGGGTTTATTCCAGTCCGAAGCAACTTTGGCTAGAAACTTATTCGGTGCAACACCCGCAGAGGCGGTCAGTCCTGTACTCTGAAAAATATCAGCACGGATGCGTTCAGCAACCTCTGTGGCGCTGGCCAGTTGTTGTAAATTTTCCGTCACATCTAAATAAGCTTCATCTAAGGAAAGCGGTTCAATGAGTGTGGTATAACGCTGAAAAATTGTATGAATTTGCTCTGAGACCGCACGATATTTAGAGAAATTAGGTTCAATCACTACCACTTGAGGACAGCGTTTTTTGGCTTGAGTCATCGACATGGCCGAGCGGAGTCCGTAGTTACGTGCAGGGTAGGATGCGGCAGCAATGACGGCACGAGGATGGTGTGAAGAAATCACCACAGGTAAATGCTTTAAGTCGGGACGATCAAGTAACTCCACCGAGGCATAGAAGGCATCCATGTCGATGTGAATGATTTTTCGCATGCTGAATTTTAATATTGAAACCTAAACCAGTATTGCACTATTCAGATCGATTGCGTAGTCCTGTATGTGGCATAAGCGACAGAGTTTGACTTGGTGTTTTTTGTATTTGAACTTCAATGATGAGCTTGGAACTGCTTACTTGATTGGTAAGTTTTGTGGCAGTTGATAAAGTCCTTGGCGCTCTAAAAAGCTGATCCAATCTTGTTCTGAACCCTGAAATACATTGAGATCCACCAAGGTTGGTATGCCTTTAATTTGACCTTGGCTGGTGTGTTGCCAAAAGATCCATTTCGGATTGCCTTTGAGCTCAGGCTGGCCTTGATATTCACGAATCCAAAGGGGAGTTTGTTTAAATTCATCGACTAAAACAATATTATAAAATGCTTTAGAAGTATAAAAAATGGGTTGCAAACCATAGTGTTGATACAGTTGGTCGTGCATGACCTGAATTTCTTTGAGTAGCTGTTCTCTGGTGTAGGTGTTGATACAGGTGCTGTCATATTCCAAATCAATCACAGGCGGCAAACTATCGGTTTTCTTCGGTACAGTTTCGATAAAGTTCTGGGCCTGAATCTGGCCATCACGGCATAAACGATAAAAATGATAGGCTCCAACCAAAAAGCCTTGTTCACGGGCTTTGAGCCAATTGTCCTGAAATTTACGGTCTTTGAAATCGCCCCCTTCAGTGGCTTTTAAATAAACGAATTTAAACTCTTGGGGAGAAATAGATTGCCATTGGATGTCGCCCTGATGATGAGACACATCAAAGCCTTTTACTGGATACTCTTGGGCAGATGCGACATTGTTCTGTAAGAAAAAATAGGTGATCCCCAGTCCGACACATAGCATCACTACACAGGCAAGTATGTAATAGGGATATGAGGTTTTTGACGGCGTGGAAACTTTTTTTCTTGCGGACATGCTTTTGCAGGTATTGGTTTTTAGCTCATCATCATAGCTCGAATTTGCGGAACTGACCATGATGATTATGGTCAGTGAATGGCAGCACTTTGTATCTGTTATGAATCCACGGTATCTTTGGGGATGTGCCAGAAGATGGCTGCGGTAATCAGGTTAATACAGCCCAAAACAATTAAGGTGTTATGGAATGCCATGACGATGTGATCTGTACCCCAATATGCCGTAAAGACATTAACCAAAGTACCTGCTAGAGCCACACCAATACTCATCGACACCATCATGATCATCGACAAGAAACTGTTGCCACTACTGGCATCTTGTTGCGGTAAATCTTTCAGCGTGAGGGTATTCATAGACACAAATTGCAGGGAGTTCAGCATACCAAAAACAAAGAAATGCAGCGCGCGCAGCCAAGTTGGGGTATCTGCGGTATTAAGGGCAAAACTGGCGATACATACACCGACCAATAAGGTGTTAACCAAAAGCACATGGCGATAACCAAAGCGCTGAATCAAGTGACGAATGATGGGTTTGGAGGCCAGTGAGCCCAGCACTGTTGGAATCATCAAGAGGCCCGTCACAAAGGGTTCAAAACCGAAAGCTACTTGGAGCATGAGTGGCATTAAAAAGGGCATAGCATTACCACCGAGGCGAGCAAAGAAGTTACCTAAAATACCCACGGCATAAATACGGTTACGAAACAGTTTACTGTGAAATAGCGCATTTTGATGGGTATGTGCATGATAGGCATACCAAAGCGCAGCTACTAAGCTCAGTACAATCAGCCCCATACTCCACCATAAAGTCAGGTGCGGACTGGCAAAATTTTCAATCCCTAGAGATAGTCCTGCCATGGTGATCACCAACAGGATAAAACCCCAAAAGTCAAAACGCGGCACATTCTGCTCGGTGACATTCGGCATGGCTTTAAAGCTAATCAGGACACCTAACAGCCCCATGGGGAGGTTAATCAGGAAAATCCAATGCCATGTACTGACTTCGACCAACCAGCCCCCGAGTGTTGGACCAATCAGAGGGCCAATCAGTCCCGCGAGACTCATTAAACTCATGGCCGATAAGAACTGCGTCCGCGGAATGACTTTGAGCATGGCTAAACGGCCAACAGGGAGCAATAATGCACCACCGATGCCTTGTAGCACACGATAGAACAATAATTCATTTAAACTTTCAGAAAAGCCACAGCCCAGTGAGGCAAGGGTAAAAATGATAATGGCACTGAAATAGGTGTTGCGCACTCCAAAACGGTCGGCGAGCCAGCCACTCAAGGGAATACAGGCAGCAACGGCAAGCACATAGGCCACTACCACGCTATGCATTTGCAGTGGGTCTTCATTCAAACTGGCTGCCATAGCGGGTAGAGCGGTATTCACAATGGTGGTATCTAAGCCTTGCATAAAAAAGCCAATCGAAACCAGAAGTACCAAAAGACGGTACTCAGGAGCGAGTGCTTGATGGGTCGGCGTTTGGTTCATAGATACAACAAAGTGAAATTTTTAAACAGTTTAGCTTAATTTGAGTTGGACTGTTGTTGCGAATGTGCATTCATCACATGCCATCAAATTGACATCTCTACGTCATGTGTTTGCAACGCGTACGTCATACATTGGTCAAATTTAAATCGATATTTAGATCATGATGAATAAAACATATAGTGCTGTCTTTTTAGCATGCATGGGGTTGGGCTTAGCAGGATGCAATGACAGTGATGATGCGCAAACCATCACACCACCACCAGTGGTAGAGGAAGCCACGCCGAATAGTATTGAACTGGTTCATGTTGCAAGTTATGAGTCGGGGATATTTGGACAGAGTGCAGCTGAAATTCCCGCCTATGATGCTATTAGTAAGCGACTTTTCGTGGTGAATGCACAAAAAGGCATGGTTGATGTTTTAGATTTCTCCAAACCAGCGCAACCGACATATATCCAATCTTTGGATGCCAAAACTTATTTAGCCAATTCCGAAGTGAATAGTGTCGCGGTGCATAATGGTATCGTGGCACTGGCGGTTCAGGCTGAGGATAAAACCCAAACCGGTATTGTGGCTTTCTTTAAAGCACAAGATCTCTCTTTTATCAGCCAAGTCAACGTGGGGGCTTTGCCAGATATGTTGATCTTCACGCCTGATGGTCGAAAAGTACTGGTAGCGAATGAAGCGGAACCGAATGAAGGGTATCAAGTCGATCCTGAAGGTTCGGTCAGCATTATTGATATTTCAGATATTCAAAAACCAACAGCAACCATTGCGGGCTTCCACGCATGGAACGATCGTAAACAAGACTTATTAGATGCAGGTATTCGTATTTTTGGCCCAGACATCAGTCAATACCCAAATGTAGCGACCGCAGGTATTCAAACGACCACCGTTGCACAAGACCTAGAGCCTGAGTACATCGCAGTCAGTGCTGATGGTAAAAAAGCATGGGTCAGTTTGCAGGAAAACAATGCGATTGGAGTTTTAGACCTAGAAAAAAATCAATTTTTTGACCTTTTCCCGATGGGCTACAAGGACCATAGCTTGCCTGAAAATGCCTTGGATGGAAGTGACCGTGACTGTGCTATTGGTCAAGACTCTTTGGGACGTAGTATTACAGAATGTGCAAAAGATGCCGGCATGATTAATATTAGTTCTTGGCCAGGGCTATATGGCATGTATATGCCCGATGCCATTGCACAATATCAAGCCAATGGAAAAACCTATTTGGTCACGGCCAATGAGGGGGATGCCCGTGAATGGCTAAGGGATGAAGCCAAATACTTTGAAGGCGGGGACTTAAATGCTGGTTATGCTGAAGAAATACGCATTAAACATTTGTTTAAAAAAGCAGGTTTTGATGCCAAAGGCGATTATGCCGCGCATTTACGTCAGCTTGCACCGGGCGTAAAAGGGGCAAAATTAAACCCCGAGGTGTTTAAACCTTGTCAAACGGCTGACGCAACAGAAGTCTGTGCAGATAATTTAATTAAAGACTCACAAATTGGACGTTTGACCATTAGTTGGACGCAAGGTTATCAAAAAGATCCACTAACAGGTCTGCCGAAGCTAGATGAAAATGGTCGTCTAACTTATGACAAATTATATGCCTATGGTGGCCGTTCGGTGAGTATTGTCGACCCTGAAACCAAGCAGATTGTGTGGGACTCGGGGAGTGAGTTTGAGCGAAAAATTTCGGAGTTGTTTCCACATCAATTTAATAGCAATCATGAAGCATTTAAATTTGATGACCGTAGTGATAATAAAGGCCCTGAACCTGAAGGGGTGACATTGGGTAAAATTGGTGAAAAGACCTTTGCCTTTATTGGACTTGAGCGTGCCAGTGGCATCATGGTGTATGACATTAGCAACCCGAATCAGGCTAAATTTGTTCAGTATTTGAACCATCGCAACACCACGGAAACAGAAGTCACGAAGCAAGGGGACTTAGGCCCAGAAGGTTTGATCTTCATCGCGGCGAAGAATTCACCCAATGGTCGCCCGCTGTTGGTGGTGGGAAATGAAGTCAGTGGTAGTACAGCGGTTTATGAAGTCAAACTCAATTAAAAAACTGAGTTTTGAATTTGAAAAAAGAGCACTACGGTGCTCTTTTTTATGGCGCTACAAAAAATATATGACAATGATGTCATGAAAATGAAATAAAACCGTCATAATCTTTGGCAAACGTCCAAAGGCACTGTCTTGGAATAAATTATTCAAAAGGTTGGTTTTATGACAATCGAAATTTTGATGGTGATAGGCTTCTGTTTAGCGGCTTATTCTATCGTCGGAAATGATGTGCCACAGACATTAGGTACGTTTATTTCATCCAATGCACATCGTCCATGGTGGGTGCTTTGGCTCTTTATCAGTACCATTTTGGTGGTGGTGTTGATTTATGGTTGGTATGCATCCGGTGTGGGTGATGCATCATATGGCCGTTTAGAAACGATCCCTTTTCCTGAGGGTGGGGTCACGTGGCTCTATATTGTGCCACCGATTTTACTGCTATTTTTAACCAAATACGGAATTCCCGTCAGTACCACTTTCTTGGTTTTAACCATTTTCTCGCCTGCAAGTTTAGGCTCGATGATGGTGAAATCGATGATGGGCTATGCGGTGGCTTTTGTGGTTGCGATTATTGTCTATCGTTTTGTGATGCGACAAGTCGCAAAGTATTTTGCGAAAACCCGTAATCAAGAACCGTCGCATATTTGGATTGGGCTACAGTGGGTCTCTACGGCTTTTCTGTGGAGCCAGTGGCTAATTCAAGATTTGGCCAATATTTTCGTCTATGTACCCCGTCAAGTGCCGTTTTCATTTTTACTGTTTGCCATCACGGTCTTTGTGGTGTTGTTGGCGGTGATTTTGTACCAACGCGGTGGTGCGATTCAGAAGATTGTCGATACCAAAACAGGTGTCACCGATATTCGTGCAGCGACCATTATTGACTTTATGTATGCCCTGATTTTGTTGGTGTTCAAAGAGTGGAGCAATATTCCAATGAGTACCACATGGGTATTCTTAGGTTTACTTGCAGGTCGTGAGTTTGCAATGTCGATGATTTTTGATGAAGTGAACAAACATCGCACTTCGCGTAACGTCAGTAAAGATGCGATGAAATTGATGTTTGGTTTAGCTATGTCGGTGATTTTGGCGACCACACTGCCGTGGTTCTATAACTTTGTCACCCATTATGGGCAATAACCACACATGTTAAAAAAGCGAGCTCTAGGCTCGCTTTTTTATGGCATTAAGAACAGGATTTAAATGGCAAAGTGCGCTGGGCTGCCGAGGTTGGCAATAGCTGAATAAATCTGTTCAGCATGGTTGCATACAATTACTTTTGCGCGGTGCTGTGGCGGTAGAAAACCTTCTTCTACTGCATGATCCAACTGGGTAATCAGTGCGTCATAGAAACCATTGACGTTATAAATCATCATCGGTTTTTGGTGTTGGTTCAGTTGTCCCCAGGTTGCCACTTCTAAAATTTCTTCAAAAGTGCCTAAACCACCAGGTAGTGCGACAAAGGCACTTGCACGTTCGGCCATTAAGGCTTTGCGCTCATGCATGGTTTGTACAATATGTAATTCGGTCAGTTGGTGATGCGCAATTTCATAATCCAGCATAAATTCTGGAATGACGCCGACTGCTTCACCGCCGTGGCTAATCATGGCATCGGCCACTTGTCCCATGAGGCCAATGCTGGCCCCCCCATAAACCAGACCAAAACCCTGTTTAGCTAAACCTTGTGCCAGTGCAATCGCTTTTTCTTGATAAATCGGTTTATTGCCTGAACGAGAACCGCAGTAAAGTGCGATCAGAGGTTGAGTGGTTTGAACATTTACTTCAGTGTTGAGAGAGGATATTTTTAATTCACTATTCATGGCGTATGTTTTTACCTTTTGCTTTATCTACTTTTTCTTTCTTAGTTTAAGCAAGAAATGTGACGGCAAGCTGTATTTAATCTAACAATCGGGTAATAATTTGTTAAATCTTTTAAAACAGTGCGCTTTTGAAAAAAAGATGAATTTCATGTAGATCTTGCCTATACTTATTTCCTGTTTTACAACACAAGAACGAACATGGGTAGTGGTAGTTGTCGCTCAAGACATCTTCAGTTTTCCGAAAAAAAATTACAGCCATTGGTGCTGAATCTTCCTTTTCATCCGCTTAAGTTGCGTTATGCACCATATATTTCCCCTCGACAGGAGCAGATCACATGATATTTGAATGGATGTCTGATCCTTCTGCGTGGGTGGGGTTACTCACTCTAGTGGTGCTGGAAATTGTGCTGGGGATTGATAACTTGGTTTTTATTGCGATTTTGGCGGAGAAACTTCCACCAGAACAACGTAATACGGCCCGTGTTGTTGGTTTGATCCTTGCACTCTTAATGCGTTTGGTGCTGTTGGCCTCAATTGCTTGGGTGGTGACACTGACCGAGCCGCTGTTCCATATCTTCGATCATCCTTTCTCAGGACGGGATTTGATTCTTCTGTTTGGTGGGGTGTTCTTACTATTTAAAGGCACCATGGAACTGCATGAACGTATTGACGCCAAAGTGGTTCAGAAAGAAGAAAGTCCAGCCAATGCTGTGTTTTGGATGGTGATCGTTCAGATTGTAGTTTTGGATGCTGTGTTTTCCTTAGATTCGGTGATTACCGCAGTCGGTATGGTTAAACACCTGTCTGTGATGATGATTGCGGTGGTTATCGCCGTGGGCATTATGCTGTGGGCATCGAAAGCCTTGATGGAATTTGTCAACAAACATCCGACCGTGGTGATTTTGTGTCTCGGCTTCTTGATGATGATCGGTTTCTCATTGATTGTAGAAGGTTTTGGTTTCCATATTCCAAAAGGCTATTTATATGCCGCGATTGGTTTCTCGGTAATTGTTGAATTCATCAACCAAACCATGCGCCGTAATCAAGAAAAAATGGTCACTACCACAGACCTTCGCTATAAAACTGCATCTGCGGTGCTGCGAATGTTGGGCGGTAAAAGTAGTGATCATGCCTCTGAGCCTGAAGATGTCCTGGCAACTCGCGCTTATGCGGATGAAGTGTTTGATCCTGAAAATGGGGTCTATCATAGTGTCTTGGTACAAGGGGTGCTGGGTTTGTCTGAACGTCCAGTGAAGTCCGTGATGACCCCACGTCCAGAGTTGGAGTGGATTGATTTAGAGGATGAAGAAGCCTCAATCAAGTCACAACTACTCAGTATTACGCATTCACGTTTAATTGTGGCACGGGGCGAGTTAGACAACATCGCAGGTGTGGTGCTGACCCATAAAGTTTTGAATGAATATATTGAAACGGGTGTACTCGATTTTGATAAACATTTACGTGAACCTGTGATTGTGCATGAAAATGCGCAAGTCCTGATGGTGATGGAACAATTGCGTCAAGCACCGTTGCAAATGGCTTTGGTCTTGAACGAATACGGCTCGATTGAAGGGATTGCCACACCGATTGACGTATTAGAGGCGATTGCAGGGGAGTTCCCTGATGAAGATGCTGAAGATAATGTGGCTGAAAGTTTAGAAGATGGTAGCCTGATGCTCGATGGCTCAACCGATATTCGCCATGTGTCGTTATTGTTGGATCGTGATTTGGTCGACGAGTCTGATCAGTACTCAACCTTGTCAGGCTATATCCTCTTTCATTTAGGTCGTTTACCTGAAAATGGCTCTAGCCTTGAAGCAGATGGCTGTATTTTTGAAGTGGTGACGATGGATGGGCACAAAATTGAAAAAGTGCATGTAATTCCCAAGTCAGATCTGCACAAGGAATCATCTTAAAACAAACCTTAATCTGGTTTGAACAGGTTAAAATAGCTCGCAATGTCGAGCTATTTTTTATGGAAAAATCATGAGTAATGTTGAGTGTCCGTGTGGGCAGGGCGAATATAAGCAGTGCTGTCAGCCATTGCACTTGGGACAAAGCCGTGCGCAGAGCGCTACTCAACTTATGCGCTCACGTTATAGTGCTTTTGCCAAACAGCAAATTGATTACATTGTGCAAACCACAGCGTTGGGGCAGCAACAGGCTCTAGATGTTGCAGCAATTGCAGAGTGGAGTCGAAGCAATCAATGGTTGAAGTTAGACGTCGTGCAGGCCAATGAAAAACTCGATAAAAACCATGCCATGGTCGAGTTCAAAGCCCATTATCATGATGGCACATCGCCACAGATACATCATGAAATTTCACATTTTGTGAAACATGCAGAGGCATGGTATTTTTTAGATCCAACCACTGAAATGCAAATCAACATGAAACAAGCGTGTATCTGCGGTTCAGGGAAAAAATTTAAACAATGTTGTGCACAATTTTTATAATTTTAAGCAAATTTGGCTTAGAATAGCGCGCATCAATTAGCCTATATGGAATCCAGGCGATGTTACTCACTATTATTTATATTATAGCGATCACAGCAGAGGCAATGACAGGTGCACTGTCGGCGGGTCGGCGTAGTATGGATTGGTTTGGTGTGGTGATTATTGCCTGTGTCACAGCACTGGGTGGCGGTTCTGTCCGCGATGTGTTGTTGGGACATTATCCGCTGACTTGGGTCAAACATCCTGAATATCTGATGCTGACGTGTTTTGCCGCTTTTATGACGATTTTGATTGCTAAGTGGATGCGCCATTTACGCAACATTTTCTTGGTCCTCGATGCTCTGGGCCTGATCGGTTTTACCATCATCGGCTGTCAAATTGCCTTAGAAATGGGACATGGTTTTGTGGTATCTGCAGTTGCAGGGGTTCTGACAGGAGTCTCAGGCGGTATCTTGCGTGATATTTTGTGTAATGACGTCCCTTTGGTGTTCCGCCGTGAGCTGTATGCCAGTATTTCTTTTGTCGCGGTGATTTTCTATTGGGGCTGCATTCAGCTCGGTTTATCACTTGAGCTGACTGTGATTTCGACTTTGATCTTTGGTTTTAGCTTACGTCTAATCGCGATTTACTTTGGCTTAGAAATGCCGAAATTCATTTATCAAGATGATGATGAGCAATCGGCTTCCTCGAAAGATGCCAGCTAAAATAGCAGTGATTTGACTGCCTTATTTGTATAAAAAAAGCACATAATGATAAAGCCTGTTGAGAAAGCAGCCTGCTATCTTTTCCCGCTTTAGAGGCCGAGCTATGGATTTAGTTTCTCGCATACAACGCTTACCGATCGGTAAATTTCACTACACCTTGTTGTGGGTCATTGGCTTGGGCTGGATGTTCGATGCCATGGACACGGGGCTGATTTCTTTTATTTTGGCAAAAATGGCCGAAGATTGGCACATGAGCCCAACCGAGAAAGGTTGGGTGGTCTCCATTGGCTTTGTCGGAATGGCGATTGGTGCGGTGTGTTCAGGGGGCTTGGCCGACCGCATCGGGCGCAAAACAGTTTTTGCCGCGACCCTAGTGATTTACAGTTTAGCGACGGCAGCCTGTGCTTTTGCCCCGAACTTAACGTGGTTGTTGGCGTTTCGTTTTATTGTGGGTTTAGGCTTAGGTGGACAGTTGCCAGTAGCGGTGACCTTGGTCAGTGAATACATTCCTGCGCAGGTGCGTGGGCGTTTTATCGTGCTGCTAGAAAGTTTTTGGGGTCTAGGTTGGCTTTGCGCTGCATTGGTGGCGTATTTTGTGATTCCAAAATTTGACTGGCATATGGCTTTCTTAATCGGTGGGATTCCTGCACTGTACGCCATTGTGATTTGGTTCAAGGTGCCTGAGTCAATTCCTTATCTCATCAACCGTGGTCGCATTGTGGAAGCGCATGCTTTGGTGCAGCAGATTGAACGTCAATGCGGTGTGGAAGTCGTTGAACATATCATCGTTAAACCGGTGGCAGAGAAAAAGACCGTGTCTTTTACCCAGCTCTGGTCGGGGGCATTTGCGCGTAGAACCTTGATGTTATGGTTGATTTGGTTTGGTATTGTCTACTCGTATTATGGCATTTTTACATGGTTACCGAGTTTGCTGGTGAAGCAGGGGTATAGCATTGTTCAGTCTTTTGAATATGTCTTGGTGATGATTTTGGCACAGCTGCCAGGCTATGTGGCCGCAGCATGGCTGGTCGAAAAGCTGGGACGTAAAGCAACCTTGGCTGGTTTTATTGGCATGTGTGCAGTTTCCGCGTATTTCTTTGGTCAAGCTGATACTGTGAGCATGATCATGTTCTGGGGTTGTTTGATGTCATTCTTTAACCTCGGTGCATGGGGCGTGTTGTATACCTATACCCCAGAGCAATATCCAACCAATATCCGGGCTTTTGGTTCGGGCTGGGCATCGGCCATTGGTCGTATGGGCGGCATTGTCGCACCGATGGTGGTGACGCATATGATGGTACAGAGCAATGGATTTAGTGCGATTTTCATGATGTTTACCGCGGTATTGCTTGCGGTGGCAGCGGTAATTTTGATTTTGGGTGAAGAGACCAAAGGCAAAACATTGGAAGAAATTGGACTGTAATTTAGTCCGCGCTGAAGATTGAGAGTCAGATGTGCTGAGACTCGCAGTCTTCAATACACTTCAACATAAAATCTAGATGAGGGATCTGAAAATAGCCGATAACCAGATCCAACTCAGCAATAAAAAATTCAATCTGCTCGACTGAAATGTGGCCTCTCAACGTTGCATTTTGATAAATGAAGATCTTGTTAATGATGAGACCTTTTAAATATTCACTGCTTGATTGATGCAATATACCCGATTCGTTGTGTTGCATTTTGGGCGAGGATGACCCGATTTTTTGTCGATCGTATCGATCAAGTTGAGTGGGCTGAAGTTGCTTCATTATTTTCATTGATGAGCAGAGATGAACACAGGAACCGAACTTCAAAATAATTAGTTGCTCATTTTAAAAAAAATGGATAATTTTACGACACTAGGAACATCTAAAGACGCAATTTGTCGTAGTGGTGTACGCTTTCACTTGTATAGGCAGAGCCTGCGACATAGCATAAGAACTTAAACAAAAAACGATTAATTAGGATGACAGGTTGTTATGACGAACCTTGCGCATCAAGCGACAGAAAACCGTTCCGTAGCAGAATTTACTGAACAAGCATATCTCAACTACGCCATGTACGTGATCATGGATCGTGCCTTACCGCATATCAGCGATGGTTTAAAACCTGTACAACGCCGTATTGTATATGCCATGAGTGAGTTGGGCCTGAAACACAGCGGTAAACCCAAAAAATCTGCGCGTACCGTTGGCGATGTGCTCGGTAAGTATCACCCGCATGGTGATTCGGCCTGCTATGAAGCGATGGTGCTGATGGCGCAGCCTTTTAGTTATCGTTATCCATTTATTGAAGGTCAAGGTAACTGGGGTTCTCCCGATGATCCAAAATCGTTCGCGGCGATGCGTTATACCGAAGCCAAATTATCTCAGTATAGTGAAGTGCTTTTGTCTGAACTGGGACAGGGGACTTGTGACTGGCAGGACAACTTTGATGGTTCGATGAAAGAGCCTGTGACTTTACCTGCACGTATTCCGAATATTTTGTTAAATGGCACTACGGGCATTGCGGTTGGTATGGCTACGGACATTCCACCACACAACCTGCGTGAAGTCGTGAAAGGCACCATTGCCTTAATTCGCAATCCAAATTTAAGCGATGAAAAAGTTGCAGAATATATTCCTGCACCCGATTTGCCGACCAAAGCAGAAATTATTACGCCACCTGAAGAGCTGTTAAAAATTCAAAGCACAGGGCGGGGCAGTTATCGTATGCGTTCGGTGTATCGCATCGAAAAAAATGAAATTGTGATCACGGACTTGCCTTATCAAGTTTCAGGTTCGAAAGTTATTTCGCAAATTGCAGATCAAATGCAGGCGAAAAAACTGCCTTTGGTGAGCGATGTACGAGATGAATCGGATCATCAAAACCCAACCCGTTTGGTAATTGTACTGCGCTCAAATCGGATTGATGCTGAAGCGGTGATGAGTCACCTTTTTGCCACCACTGATCTTGAGTCGAGTTATCGGGTCAATATGAACATGATTGGCGCGGATGGCCGTCCACAAGTGAAATCGATTCGTCGTATTTTGCTGGAGTGGATTGAAATTCGAAAGGAAACCGTCACCCGTCGTCTGCAATATCACCTGAATAAAATTGAAAAACGCTTACATATTTTGGGCGGTTTGATTATTGCCTATTTAAATATTGATGAAGTGATTCGTATTATTCGTGAAGAAGAACAGCCCAAAGCGGAGTTGATGTCACGTTTTAATATTGATGATATTCAGGCTGAAGCCATTTTAGAACTCAAGTTACGTCATTTGGCTCGACTTGAAGAAATGGAAATGCGCCGTGAGCAAGAAGAGTTAGAAGCTAAAGCTGCACTGATTCGTGAACAGTTGGCTAATCCAGAGTCTTTAAAAGCTTTGATCATCAATGAACTCAAAGATGATGCGAAAAAATATGGCGATGACCGTCGTTCGCCAATCGTGCATCGTGCAGAAGCGACGGCGATGAGTGAGCAGGATTTCATGCCTGCTGATCCTGTGACTGTGGTGTTGTCTGAGGCAGGATGGATTCGTTCAGCCAAAGGTCATGAAGTTGATGCTGAAAACTTGAACTTCCGTGCAGGCGATCAATACCTCAGTCATGCGCAAGGCAAATCGAATCAGCGCGTGTATGTATTGGATGAGTCAGGACGTAGTTATGCCCTAGCCATTAATAGCCTACCATCCGCGCGTGGTCTGGGAGAACCGTTGAGTTCAAAATTGTCCCCAGCCAGTGGTATTGGTTTTAAACAAGTCTTTATTGCTGATGATGAAGCCGAAGTCATAGCGCTAAGTAGTAAAGGATATGGTTTTAAAACACAGGCAAAACAGTTAGATACCAATGCAAAAGCAGGTAAAGCCTTCCTGACTTTACCTGAAAAAGCCACAGTTATGCCGTTAACCAGTGTTGATCAGGCCACCCATTTGGCGTTACTGACCTCAACGGGTCGTTTGTTGATTTTAGAGTTGTCAGAGTTGCCTATTTTGAATAAAGGTAAAGGTAATAAATTGATACAACTTGAAGAGAAAGATCAAATTGTATTCATGACAAGATTAACGCTAGATGAAATACTGCAAGTCGTTGCAGGACAGCAGCAATTAAAATTGAAGGGTGATGACTTGCAAAAATACATAGGCAAAAGAGCATCAAAAGGGCAGTTATTACCACGTGGTTATCAAAAAGCAAATAAACTGTTAGTTCAGAGATAAAACTAGCATCCATTGATCAAAATACGTTATATATGGTATGTATGCGGGAAATGGATGCAGTATTAAGCAACAGAAGTTAAATAAAGAGCGCTTAATATTGAGAACAATAGTTGAAATTTAAGGATTACTGATAGGAGAATCGGGCGATATGGAAAAAATTTGGTTCGCAGAATACCAAAAAATGGGGATTCCAGAGACTGTAGAATTGCCACCAGAAAACACGTCATTAGTAGATGTTTTTGAACGAAATTTCCAAAAATTTGGCTCTCGTGATGCTTTTATCTTTATGGATAAAGTACTCACTTTTAGTGAGTTAGAAGAAGCAAGCCGTAAATTTGCAACGTATTTACAAAGTTTGGGTCTAGCAAAAGGCTCACGTGTCGCTGTGATGATGCCGAACGTTCTTCAGTATCCTATCGTTGCTTTGGGTGTATTCCGTGCAGGTTTAGTACTGGTTAACGTCAATCCACTGTATACCGCGCGTGAACTTGAACATCAGTTAAATGACTCGGGTTCAGAAGTTTTAGTGATCATCGAAAACTTTGCCTCTGTTTATCAAGCGATTAATGGTAAAACCCCAGTTAAACATGTTGTGATTGCCTCTGTAGGTGACATGTTGGGTGCATTAAAAGGCACACTGGTGAACTTTGTATTACGTTCAGTGCGTAAGCAAATTCCAGCATGGAATATTCCTGGCCATATTCGCTTTAATGCGGCAATGTCGAAAGTTAGTGCGAGTAACTATAAGCGCCCGAACTTAACGTTAAGTGACACAGCAGTGCTTCAGTACACTGGCGGCACTACAGGGGTATCAAAAGGTGCAGAACTGACGCATCGCAACCTTGTGGCGAACATGTTGCAGTGTGACGGTATTTTCCAAAGTAAATTTGGTGCACAAGATGGTCAACCTGATGACCGCATTTTCTGTGCCTTACCGCTATATCATATTTTTGCGTTCATGGTGTGTGCGATGTACGGCATGTACAAAGGCCAAGCCAACGTTTTGATTCCAAACCCGCGTGATTTACCTGCGGTGATGAAAGAATTACGTAAATATCAACCGTCATTCTTCCCAGCAGTGAATACACTATTCAATGCTTTAGTGAACAATGAAGAGTTTAAGCAACTCGACCACAGCAAATTGAAAATGGCGATGGGCGGTGGTATGGCTGTGCTTCCTTCTACAGCAGAAGCGTGGAAGCGAATTACTGGAACCAACATCATTGAAGGTTACGGCCTATCTGAAACTTCACCTGTGGCAACGGCAAATCCGCCAGCGTCAGAAGAATTTAGCGGCACAATTGGTATTCCATTGCCATTAACTGAAGTTGCAATTTTGGATGATGATGGGAAGGAAGTTGCACTGGGTGAACAAGGTGAGATTTCAATCCGTGGTCCCCAAGTGATGCGTGGCTATTGGAACCGTCCAGATGAAACGGCTAAAGTGATGACTGAAGATGGTTTCTTCCGTACAGGTGACATTGGTGTCATGGACCCTCGCGGCTATGTGAAAATTGTAGACCGTAAGAAAGACATGATTTTGGTGTCAGGCTTTAACGTTTACCCTTCAGAAATTGAAGAAGTGGTTTCAAAGCATCCTAAAGTATTGGAAGTCGCTGCCATTGGTGTACCTGATGAAAAATCAGGTGAAGTACCAAAACTGTTTGTGGTGAAGAAAGATCCATCTTTAACCACAGAAGAAGTATTGGCATTCGCGAAAGAGAACTTAACCGGTTACAAACGTCCGCGTTATGTTGAATTCTTGGATGAGTTACCGAAATCAAACGTAGGTAAAATCCTACGTAAAGATTTACGTAAAACAGCTTAAGTTCAAATAAAAAAAAGCGCCATCAGGCGCTTTTTTTTCATGTTCGCATTTAATTTTTCATTAACCAGCGGTCGATATAGGGACGGCCAATGCCCAAGATGCCAACAAAGGTCAGCATCGTACCGCACTGACGACTAAAGGCTGGGAAAGCAAAACTACCAAAGCTCAGGACATTATCGATCAGACAATAGACGGTCACTGCAAGCAACCAAGACCATAGGTTTTGACGTTTAATCCCGACCATCCAAAATGCAATGATCAGCATGACCAGTGTGCCAAGAGTCGAACCAATATTCATATTGGCACAAATGACCGCCAATAAAAATGCAGTAACGGGAAGCACAATCTTTAAAACACGATCCACGTGGCGTTGATGTTGACGCTGAATTTCGAGCACGTCGAACATTTCTTTTTGATCAGGGCTAGCCATGCTGGAGTCTCATCGGGAAATTATAAAAACACTATAATTTAACCAAATTTATCCTCGGAATGCCATGCTATGATAGCCGTCGAAATGATCTTGATGAGAAAAAACCAATGCAAAGCATTAGCGGGATTATTTATCTCATTTTAATTGCTTGTTTACTGCCTTACGTATTTACAATCATTGCTAAAAAAACAGCAGGATTTCGCGCCAAAGATAATCAACATCCGCGTGAATTTCTCGCCAAAACGACTGGTCTGGCTGCACGTGCCAATGCGGCACAGCAAAATAGTTTTGAGAGTTTACCGTTATTTATTGCCGCCATCTTAATGGCTGAATATATGGTGATTCCGCAAGTGGTCACTATGACGTTTGGTATTGCCTATCTTGTCTTTCGTGTGGTGTATGGCATTTGTTATTTGGCTAACTGGTCGACGCTTCGATCGATCGTTTGGCTGTTGTCACTGCTTTGCCCAATTTGTTTATTATTGTTGGTCATTCGACTGACAATGGGCTAAGTGCGAAACATACATATTTTCACCCAGTGGATGTATAATCGCAGAAATATTTTTTTCTCAAAAACCGTTATAATCGATGCGGTTTTTAAAAGATTTAACTTGTTAAAGAGTGATGTTATGAGCTACAGCAATATCCCTGCGGGTAAAGATGCACCGAACGATATCTACGTGATCATCGAAATTCCTGCAAATGCAGCACCAATCAAATATGAAATTGATAAAGATTCGGATGCGCTTTTTGTAGATCGTTTCATGGGTACAGCAATGTTCTACCCAGCGAACTATGGTTATGTACCAAACACCTTGTCTGAAGATGGTGACCCATTAGATGTACTTGTTGTAACGCCGCATCCAGTTGAACCAGGCTCAGTAATTCGTTGCCGTCCTGTGGGTAAATTGAACATGGAAGATGACGGTGGTATCGATGCGAAATTAATCGCAGTTCCACACGACAAGTTAACGCCAATTTATAAAGACGTGAAAGAATATACCGATCTTCCACCTTTACTGATTCAACAAGTTGAACACTTCTTCGCGCACTATAAAGACTTAGAGCCAGGGAAGTGGGTTAAATTAACAGGTTGGGAAGGTTCTGAAGTTGCTAAGCAAGAAGTGCTTAAAGCAATCGAAGCAGCAAAATAATTCTGTCTATGAAGCCTCGATTGAACTGTGTTTGATTGTAGGCTTCAATAAAAAACCTGCACAATGTGCAGGTTTTTTATTAGATTAGCTTTTCCATAGAAATTAGAAGAATTTCACAGGAATGTCTAACCAAACACGCCATTCGTTGGTGTCACCAATGTATGCATTTGTTTGATATTCATCACTTGCACGGTAGTACGAATGACGTAAACGTAAGCTCGCATCTTTAGCAAAACCAGATTGAACTGTATATTTCACTTGGTTAAAGAATTCATGCTCTTGCGCATCATTCGTCATATCTTTGACTTTGATATCCCAACCGTATACAAATGCAGTTGTCCAGTTTAGACCTGGTAATATACCTAATTTACCAAAATCAAGACTGTACTGGATTTGGGCAGATTTTTCATCGTTACCAATAAAGTCAGAAAGGTATGAGTTTGGAAGGTATATACTTTGGAAGCCATCAGCATTTTGACCATAGTCATAACCAACATTACCACTGTTTTGTTGGTATGCAACCATGATGTTATGTGCGCCAGTATTATAAGCTGTAGAAAGAGCCCAAATATCATTCTTACGATCTGATAAGTTATCAGTGGTTTGTGAATAAGTATTTGCTGCTTCATCAAACTTAGTATGATAAGCACTTAAATCGTAAGTTAATGAACTGTCATTCGCTAAAGGCTGTTTAAAGTTCACATTTACATAATGACGTTCAAGAGCATTTTTGCTGTCTAAGCCATAATAAGATGCATTTAAATTGTCATCAAATTTGTACTTAGCTCCCCAAACAATTGCACGATCAAGACCATTGCCATTGACGTCAGCATCGGTTTTGATTTGATCAGACATTTGGTTCTTAGTAAATTTACCAGCAACAATTTCAAGATTCTTGATTTCGTGGCTAGTTAATAAAGTACCTGTAAAATATTCAGGAACCATACGTCCAGTATTACTTGCAAGAACAGGTAAATCGAGTACTTGAGTACCATAACGCACTTCAGTATTTGAAATACGCGCTTTGACGATACCGCCACCACGAGCCCAGTGGTCATAAGCATCAACATGGCCATTTGAATCTTTTGCACCATTGTTGTGCAATGGAATCATTTGGTTGCCAGCATGGTTATTTTCGCCTAATTTGAACGAACCATCACCAACTACGCCTAAACCAAACCCAACGATACCTTTGGTATAACCAGACTCAATTTTAACTATTGCGCTTTGAGCTGCTGAACTTGTATCAGCTACACCATTTTTCTTGTCACGACTTAAATAACCAGTACGAAATAACACTGATCCTTCAGCGTCCTCAACGAAACCTTTAGATTCACTTTGCTCACTCGCAAAAGCTGTTGATATAAGTGCAGTTTGTACTAAAACTGCTAATGCTAATTTTTTTGTGTTTTGCATTGGGGAGCGAACCTTATACAAATTGGATGGAAAGAGAACAGCAATTGTATAAGTAATCGCTGAAAAATTGTCATTTTTATTTAACATATTCAACTAAAGTAATGCATTTTTTTGTAAGCGATATGTTTGAAATATTTTAATTTTAGTTAAAATATTCGGTTTACTAAAATAAATCTTTATAAAACATTGAATTATTTTTCTCTTCTTAATTCTGTTTTTTGCTATGTATTGCAGAATATAATATATAGACTGTGAGGTCATTTTAGCTTATGAATCAAAGTGTTCAGTCATTTCTAATCTTTTGGAATCAGCTCAAAATCACCCATAGCCAGATTGGCAAACGATGAATTACACAGCAGTTACCTAGGAAAAATTGATCTATTGTTAAAAAATAGCTTTAAAATTTATGGGTATGGAATCAGTAAATGATTCATGTCTAAAGAAATTTCGAGAACTTAAATGCATAAGAATTCACATAAAATTGCACTATTTTTAATTTTTTCCACTGGCAGTATGTTGGTCAACGCAAGTGAGCCACAGCAACAAAGTTCAGAAGGTGGACTCAGTGGAAGCCTTGCTGTGCTCAGTCAGTATATTTATCGTGGGGGTATTGAAAATGATCAGCCTACCCTACAAGCAGGGCTTGAATATGAACATGCATCTGGTCTATATGCTGGTTATTGGGCTTCAACACTGAATTATGATGCAGCGGATATCAGTAAAGATCACGGTGTTGAGCATGATTTTTATATGGGGTATGCAGGCGCACTCAGTCCAGATTTAAGCTACCGCTCGCATATTGTGACTTATTTATATAATGATGGCGGCTCGGTCTATAGTGAGGATCGCACAGAACGCCGAAGTACAACTGGAGCGGAATTTGTAAATAGTCTGAGCTATAAAGACTTTGATGTAGGCGTCACGGTGGCTTTAGTGGATGTGAGCTATGCCAACGCGGGCGATACTTATTTAAGCCTTGCACATCATTATGCTCTTCCACAACACTTTCAATTCAATAGTTCAATTGGTGCATCGATTTATCGTCAGCATGATGATGCCATACTCACTACAGAGAAGAACTTTACTGTTAATGAAGTTCGCTTAGGCCTGAGTAGGCCCTTTGCAGAGACAGGGATCGAGATGTCTGCGGATTATATTTATGGTGTGCATAATCGTATGGGCGAGGATTTAGAGGACCATCTGGTGCTGGGTTTAACTTACAACTTTTAAATGTTGTAGATATGAAAAGTGCATCCAGATCGGTTGGGGATGCACTTTTTTTATGCACTTAAAAACGTACCTTCCAAAGATGAGTCTCAAAATAGCGCATATTGTAAACAATTATGTTTGCTTGATGGGCTTGGCTTCAATTCACCGCGAAGAGGTTTAACGATCAAGTTGAGTGCGAGCTCAATTTTTTATATTTTAAATAATTTTAATAAAAACAATTATTTATAATGATTTTGTAAAAGGTGTATCTGATGTTGAATTGAATGTGGCATAGCTATTGCTACTACCTACATGAGTTTATCGAAATAACCAAAAGACGTCGGATACGATGTGGGGGAATCAAACCATGAAATTTGCACTTAAGGCATTATCTTTAGCTGTGGTAGCTGCAGCTTCTACATTCACTTATGCAGATGAAGCAACGTCCGTTCATTCTGTGTCAGGGAATATTGGGGTTTTTTCTAGTTATAACTTACGTGGTATTACCAATACGCCTGAAAATGAAGATGCGACTATTCAAGGTGGTTTAGATTACAGCCACGCATCTGGTTTTTATGCAGGTTGGTGGGGTTCTACACTGGGTTATTCATTGGTTGAAGAAGGCCGTGATGCCTTTGAAAACAATTTCTACGCGGGCTATAACGGCTCAATTAATGATAATCTCGGCTATACTATTGGTACGACTTATTATTATTACTATGAAACAGATAATTCAGATACCAACGGTTTTGAAACTTTGCTTGGCTTAAGCTACAAAGACTTTGGCGTCACTGTACAGACTTTACTGGAAGATACCACTTGGAGTAACGCGGGTGATACTTATATTAAGGCAACTTATAGTTATCCATTGCCGAATGATTTCAGCTTAGATACGGCATTGGGCTTATATGCTTATCAAGACTCTGGCGATTATGAAGAAGCATTAGGGACGACGGAGAGTTTTGGTTTCCGTCATTTTGATGTGGGCGTGAGCAAACCTTTAGCTGAAACAGGTTTAACCGCAAGTATGAATTACACCTTGGGTGGTTATGACCGTGCGGACGTAAAACAAAAGAACAAAGTTGTCTTCGGTTTGAAGTATGAGTTCTAAGCTGTACGCTGCTTAAATATAAAAAAGCCCACTCCAATCGAGTGGGCTTTTTTTATCGGCGATGGGATTTCGCTCTAACTTGTCAGTTTTTATGAACAGTCAGCCGTTTTAGTGATGTTGCCCACGATAAGACAGGGCTTCGGTTAAGTGGCCTGTTTGAATCTGTTCAGACTGCGCTAAGTCGGCAATGGTTCTGGCCACTCTTAAAATACGGTGATACCCCCGAGCAGATAAGTTTAAGCGCTGTTGTGCCTTTTCAAAGATCAGCGCGGCTTGTTCATTGAGTGGCGCAAACTGTTCCAGTTGTTTGGGTGATAAGGCCATATTGAGACAAGCTTGGCGCTGCATTTGCCATTGATAAGCTTGAATCACGCGCTCACGTACAGTTGCCGAGTCTTCTACGACTTGTGTGTCCTGCAATTCAGAAGCATGCAAGGGTGGTACATCAATATGTAAATCAATCCGATCCAGTAACGGCCCTGAAATGCGGTTTTGGTAGCGTTTAATCGCCTCGGCTGAGCACTGACAACGGCTATCTTGATTAAACGCATAACCACAGGGACACGGATTCATTGCGGCAATTAGTTGGAAATTGGCTGGAAAGGTGATCTGCCGTGAAGCACGCGAAATCACAATCTCTTTGGCTTCAATCGGCTGTCTTAAAACCTCTAAAACCTTGCGGTCAAACTCTGGTAGTTCATCTAAAAACAGCACGCCTTTATGTGCCAAAGTAATTTCACCGGGTTTGGGTTGTGACCCGCCACCGACTAAGGCAACCGCAGAAGCTGTATGGTGCGGTGCACGAAATGGCCGCTGTCCAAAAGGATGTTGATGATTGGCCACCGAGTAAATACTCGCCACTTCCAAATTCTCTTGCGTGTTCAAGGGTGGGAGAATACTGGCTAAACGTGAAGCCAATAGGGTTTTCCCTGTTCCTGGCGGTCCTTTAAATAGCAAAGAATGACCACCTGCTGCCGCAATCTCTAAGGCACGTCTCGGACGCAGTTGACCTTTAACATCGGCCAAATCAAATTTGTAGTGCTGTGAGGCTTTTAGCGCCGTGGGTTGAAACTGTTGGATGAGATGGTTTTGCGACAGATGCTCACAGACTTGTTTTAAATGTTGCGCTGCAAACACTTGAAAGTTGGGCAGTTGAGAGGCTTCTTGCGCATTGGCCTCAGGTAAAATCAGTTGATGCCCAGCTTGCTGGCAGGCAATCGCAATACTTAAAGTACCTGAAATTGGTCGCAGTTGCCCATCAAGTGCCAACTCACCTATAAATTCAAAATTTTCAGTTCCTTGCTCAGGGAGCTGACCAGAGGCAATTAAAATACCCAGTGCAATAGGCAAATCCAGTCGTGAGCTGTCTTTGGGCAGGTCTGCGGGTGCAAGGTTGATGGTGAGGCGTTTGGTCGGAAACTGAAAACCACTATTGATAATGGCGGAGCGCACCCGATCTTTGCTTTCCCGAACGGCTGCTTCAGGAAGCCCCACAATAGTTAAAGAGGGTAGTCCTTGGCTCAGATGAACTTCAACTTCAACCGAAGGTGCGTGTAAACCGAGCAAAGCTCGAGTGTAAATTTTGGCAAAAGACATCTTTTGTTCCATTATAGTGCATTATTTTAATTCGTTATGCGTCTTTTGTTGCACCAAACAGGTGCTCATTTTTTGTTCTGAATGCGTAACTCTAAAGCTTCCACTTGTTTCAATAAGTCATTTAAACGCAAATTGGCATTATTCAGTGCAGTACGTTGACGTTCAATTTCATCTTTGGAAACCAAATCCATCTTGGTGACTGCTTCATTCAGCAGTGCGCGTAAATTATGTTCTAAGTCTTGTTTAGGTTGTTCGACTTGTTCCAGTATGGCTTGTAATAAAGTTTCAATCATTTCTATATCCAACAGTTGGAGAAGTGACAGCAGTGTACCATTGCTGCTTCTGACTCTATAGCCTTTCAGATGAAATATGATTTCATCGATTGTAAAAAAATCATAAATCTTCGACTAAAAAACCTGAATTTTGAAGCTCAAAACGCATTTAAATGTATAGAATAGGGTATAAAGAAAACTCATGTCAGACTTTCTTTTCCCCCCAACCTAAGAATTTTTGGCATGAAATTTGAACATAAAACCTTACTGGTGAAATAAGCCGAAGGAAAACAAACATGAAGCTCGTAACTGCAATTGTAAAACCGTTTAAATTGGATGATGTGCGTGAAGCACTGTCTGAAATTGGTGTTCAAGGGATCACGGTAACTGAAGTCAAAGGCTTTGGTCGTCAAAAAGGTCATACTGAACTTTATCGTGGCGCTGAATATGTTGTTGATTTCTTACCAAAAGTAAAAATCGAAATCGCGATCAGTGATGAAATGGTCGACGCGGTGATTGAGTCAATCACACGTGTGGCTAGTACAGGAAAAATTGGCGACGGTAAAATTTTCGTCACAAATTTAGAGCAAGTCATCCGTATCCGTACAGGTGAAACAGGTGCCGATGCCGTTTAATTTGGCATGAAGTTTGCTGAGTAACACATAACTCGCACAAATTAGGTTGGGGGATACGAATGAAAAAGATGCTATTCGCGCTGAGCTTATCTGGCGCACTTTTAGGTGGTTCTGTTGCTTGGGCTGAAGAAGCAGCAACAGCGCCAACTCCATCAGAACAAGTCACAGTGGTTGAAACAACGGATGTGGCTGCTCCAGCGGTACAAGCAGTTGAAGCCGTTGCTGCTCCAGTAGAAGCACCCGCACCTGCAGAAGAAGAACCAACATTAGATACAGGTGATACGGCGTGGATTTTAGTCTCCACAGCACTGGTTTTATTAATGACCATTCCAGGTTTAGCGTTATTCTACGGCGGTATGGTTCGTAAGAAAAACGTCTTAAGCACTATGGCACATAGCTTTGTTGCTGCAGCAGTGGTAAGTATTGCATGGGTCATCATTGGTTATACATTGGCCTTTGGTGAGGGCAATGCCTTTATTGGTGGCTTAGATAAGTTCATGCTGACTGGGATTACCACAGATGCACTCACAGGGACGATTCCTGAAGTTCTATTCGTTATTTTCCAAATGACCTTTGCCATCATTACCGTTGCCATTATTAGTGGTTCAATTGCAGAACGGATGAAATTCGGCGCATTTATCGCTTTCATCTCGATTTGGGTAGTCGTGGTCTATGCACCAATTACTCACTGGGTATGGGGCGGTGGTTGGTTAGCAAATGATGGCGCACTCGACTTTGCCGGCGGTACCGTTGTACACATCAACTCAGGTGTGGCAGGTTTGGTTGCTGCATATATGCTTGGTAAACGTATGGGCTTAGGTCGTGAATCAATGGCTCCACACAACTTGGCATTAACCGTTGTGGGTGCAAGCCTACTGTGGGTAGGCTGGTTTGGTTTCAACGGGGGTTCTGCATTGGGCGCAAACGGCTCAGCAGGTTATGCATTGCTTGTGACTCAAGTAGCAGCAGCAGCAGCGGCAATCTCTTGGTTAATTACTGAAAAAGTTGCACGTGGTAAAGGTTCAGTACTCGGTGCTGCATCTGGTGCGGTTGCTGGTCTTGTAGTGATTACACCAGCAGCAGGGTTTGTGACTGTCGGCGGTGCACTGGCGATGGGTTTAATCGGTGGTGTGGTATGCTTCTGGGGTATCAGTGCATTGAAACGTGCTTTAAAAGCCGATGACTCTTTAGATGCGTTTGGTTTACATGGTGTCGGTGGTATTGTCGGTGCAATCTTAACAGCATTCTTTGCCAGCGATTTCATCATGGGCGACAAAGCACCAAGTGATGTAATGCATCAACTTTGGGTTCAAGTTGAAGGGGTATTGGCAACGATTGCATACTCAGCAGTATTAACCTTCATCATCTTGAAAGTGATTGATCTGGTGATTGGAATTCGCGTTGAATCTGATGATGAACGTATGGGCCTAGACTTGAGCCAACATGGTGAACGTGTGGACTAATCAATAGAATAATAAATAAACAGTATAATCAATATATTGTGTGAAACAGCCCGAAAGGGCTGTTTTTTTTCTATATCTAGCGTAAAACTCTACAAAACACCGAATTTTTGCTACACTCTAAAACCATTCAAATTTGTTCAATTTAACCACTATGCATTGTCCATTTTGCAACGCTGAAGACAGTAAAGTGATCGACTCACGTTTGGCCGCTGAAGGTTGTCAAATTCGTCGTCGTCGTGAATGTATTAGTTGTGGTGAACGATTCACAACCTTTGAAAGTTATGAAGTGGTCATGCCTCGTGTGATCAAGTCGGATGGAAAAAGTGAACCTTTTGATGAAGCGAAATTGCGTCGTTCCTTGATGCATGCTTTACAAAAACGTCCCGTGACGCAAGAGCAAATTGAAACCGTCTTGAGCGATATTCAGCTGCAAATCCGCCGTTTAGGTGAGCGTGATGTGAAATCACGCACCATTGGTGAAATTGTTATGCAATCTTTATTTTCATTGGATCATGTTGCGTATGTGCGTTTTGCATCGGTCTATCAAGACTTTCAAGATGTCGATGCCTTTCGTCACCAAATTGAACAAATGCAACAACGTGAACATTAAGCGAGTTGGCATCCATGTCTGAATTACAGTCTAGTGCTTTACACGCTGACCAAGCTTGGATGAAACAAGCGATTGTTTTAGCACTGCAAGGTCAATACAGCACCAAGCCAAATCCAAATGTAGGCTGTGTCATTGTGAAAGATGGGCTGTTGCTGGGGACGGGTTATCACCCTAAAGCGGGTCAGCCACATGCAGAAGTTTTTGCGATGCGTGAAGCGGGCGAACAGACCCAAGGCGCAACGGCTTATGTCACTTTAGAACCTTGTGCGCATTATGGGCGTACACCGCCGTGTGCCAAAGGTTTGGTCGAGGCAGGTGTGGCGCGTGTTGTGATTGCTTGTCCAGATCCTAACCCCTTGGTGGCCGGTAAAGGGGTACAAATTTTAAAAGAAGCAGGCATTGAGGTTGATGTCGGTATTTGCCAAACCGAAGCGCATCAGTTGAATGCTGGTTTTTTAAAAGCCATGGCTACTGGCATGCCTTATGTACGTTTAAAAGTTGCTTCTAGTTTAGATGGTCGAACGGCAATGGCTTCGGGTGAGTCAAAATGGATTACAGGCCCAGCCGCACGTTTAGATGTTCAGCATTTTCGTGCCATTTCTGGCGTCGTGATCACTGGGATTGAAACGGTGCTGGCCGATGATCCGCAGCTCAATGTCAGACAGCTTCAGAGTGTTGCGGATCTGACAACAGTTGTACAACCGAAACGTCTGGTCTTAGACCGTCAAGGCCGCTTGCCGCTGACGGCCCAAATTTTACAGCAGCCGGATACCGTGATGGTAATGGGGCCTTATCGCCAAGCATTGGCCGATGTAGGCGTGCTACAGTTTGCTGTTCAGCCTTTAGATCAGTTATTAAAGCAGTTGGTTCAATCGCATCAGATTTACGATGTCATGGTTGAAGCAGGTGCAACGTTATCGACGGCTTTTTTACAAGAGAAGTTGGTCGATGAAATGATTAGTTATGTAGCACCAACCTTATTGGGTCAGTCTGCACGTGCAATGTTCAATGCTGAGTTTTCTCAGATGGCAGAGCAACTCCGCTTTAAGCTTATGGATGTCACACAATTGGGTGATGATGTGCGCTTAACGCTTACCCCTTCTCAAGAGTCATTATGAGTTCAGAGTCTACGGTTTATCATAAACGTCGTCACGCGGCACGTACCACCGATGAATATCTATTTCATCAACTTGTTCCTTATTTGGGGAATAAGCGCCGCCTGTTACATCTGATTTTAGAGGCACTCGAGAGTACAGGGACTTTAAACCGTGCAGATGGTCGTGCGCCTATTTTTGCTGACTTCTTTGCAGGTTCAGGTGTGGTCTCGCGTTTGGCGCGTCAAAATGGTTATCGCGTGATTGCCAATGACTGGGAACCGTATAGCCATGCGCTGAACCATGCCATTTTGGCTTGTACCGAAGCGCCTGCATTTAAAGAGTTGGGTGGTTATCAAAAAGCCATTGATTATTTAAACCGCTTGCCTGAAGTTAAGGGCTGGGTAACGCATAATCTGTGTCCGCGAAATGATGAGATCTATGATCCAAGCCGAGATCGTTTGTTCTTCAAACGTCGCAACGGCATGCGTATCGATGCGATTCGTCAGCAAATTGCCACATGGCAGGCACAAGGTGCAATCGATGATGTAGAGATGTCTGCTTTACTGGCACCTTTACTTTATTCAGCCAGTTTTGTCAGCAATACTTCCGGCGTCTTTAAAAGTTTCCACCACGGTTGGGGCGGTAAAACCCAAACAGCGCTAGAGCGGATTGAATCCTTGTTGTGGTTAACTCCAAGTCGTTTTAGTGAAGTGGGTGATAATAAGCAAAAGAATCCGATGGCTGAAATGTGGTGTGTCGATGCACAGCATTTGGCAAATCAAATGAGCAGTTTTGAGGTCGATGTAGCTTATCTAGATCCACCCTATAACCAACATGCCTACAGCAGTAACTATCATGTTTTAAATGCTTTAACACTATGGGATCAGGTAGATTTACCAACACCAGACACCAAAGGTTTTAAAAGCGGAATTGACCGTGCGTGGCGCAAAGAGCGTCCGAGCCCTTATAACTCGTCAAAGTATGCCAAAGAGGCATATGAAAAATTACTGTCCACCATCAATGCACGTTACATTCTGACCAGTTATTCAACCGATGGTAATATTGAAGCAGGGGACTTGCTCAAAGCCAATTTGGAGCGAGGTCGCGTGACTTTATTAACGCAGGATGTACCGCGTTATCGCGTGAGTAAACAGCGTCAGTCTGAGCGTGCGCGTGTGTTAGAGTTTATTGTGATCACCGATACCCATGCCAAGTCAGGTCCGCCAATTCGTCAGCTACTGGGGCAGTTGTACCATTATGCCGAATTGGGTGGAGTCGATACATCTGGGGTCACGACACAGTTGGCGCTGTGGTAAAAATATAGAGGTAGAAATCAGAAATGTTTACAGGGATCATTGAAAGTCTAGGCACAGTTGAAAGCGTACAAAATGTCGGTGGCGATGTGCGGTTACGTATTGGTACGGATCTTGATATGTCAGATGTACATTTGGGTGACTCGATTGCCACCAATGGCATTTGCCTCACAGTGATTGACTGGGGTGAGCACTGGTATGCTGCAGATGTCTCACGTGAAAGTTTAAACCGAACCACGCTGGCCCACTGGAAAGCTGGACAACGTGTAAATGTGGAAAAGGCGATGTTACCAACCACACGTTTTGGTGGACACATTGTGTCAGGTCATGTCGATGCTGTGGGTGAAATCACCGTTGTGCGTGAAGATGCACGTTCGCTTTATTTTGAAGTGACTGCGCCAGCTGAGATTGCACGTTACTTGGCAGAAAAAGGCTCGATTACGGTCGATGGGATCAGTTTAACCATTAATCATTTGCGTGGGCGTATTTTAAGCCTCAATTTAATTCCGCATACCGCTGAACGAACCAACATTGGAACGTGGAAAGCAGGTAGTCAAGTGAACCTTGAAGTGGATGTGTTAGCACGCTACATTGAACGGCTGATGATGGGCGATAAAGCTGCGGAAACTCCCTCACAATCTAAAATTAGTTTAGACTTTTTGGCACAAAATGGTTTCTTGAAATAGAAAAATCGTTTAGATTGCAGCAAGAATAGACAAAAGATGAGCTCCCTATTTGCCCAAAATGAGGGAGTTTTTCTTTTGAAATGAATAGGTAAGCAATTGAGTATGATGAAAGATAGTACGCAGTTCATTGCACGGATAGGTGACAATGATTGATTTTTTTCTCCATCTAGAACAATTATTGCCCGTACTGCTTGCAGAATACGGCCTTTGGATTTATGCGATTCTTTTTCTGATTATTTTTGCAGAAACGGGCTTCGTTTTTATGTTCTTTTTGCCGGGTGACAGTTTACTGATTGCCATTGGTGCCCTATGTTCCAGCTCGGATTTAATCCATATCCACACCATGGGTATTTTGATGATGATTGCTGCGGTATTGGGTTATATCGTCAATTATTATACTGGTCAGAAGTTGGGCTTTAAATTTGCCCATCAGCATTCGCGTTGGCTGAAACCCGAATATATGATGAAGACCAATCAATATTTCTTAAAGCATGGTGGTAAAACCATTTTAGTGGCACGTTTTATTCCTTTTGTGCGTTCTTTCGCGCCTTTTGCTGCGGGCGCAGGGCATATGAGCTTGGCGACTTTTATGTGGTATAACGTGACCGGTGGCCTGATTTGGATTGGTAGTTTGTTGGCGATTGGTTATGGTGTGGGCAATACCTTATCGTTTATGGTTGATGTGTTGGTTTGAGATCGAGACAGATCACATCAGCCGAGAAAAAACAAGAGTGCATAAAAAAACTCACCGAAGTGAGTTTGAACGGAAGCCAAGGCCAGTTAGGCAGAGTTGGATACCACTTCATCAGAAAAGTCTGAATTTTTCAAAATATAGTCAATTTCTTCTTGAGCCGCGGCTTGCAGCTTACTGCGGTAGCTGACTACAGACTCTTCAATTAAGGTTTCCGCTTCAAGCTCTAAACGTAAACGGACACTTTCTAACTCAGACAAAATTTGTGAGTCATCAATACCAAATTTACCTTTGGCATAGTCCAGAGCTTGTTCAGGCGTTTTCTCATAGCGTGCAGTGTAGCTCGAAATTTCCTGATCGACACTTTGACGCATCACATTTAAAGCTTGGGTTTGCTCATTGAACTGACGGATTTCATCTTTTTTGAGGCTCTCCGCATAAGCTTCCTGTGCTGCGCGTTTGTCTGCCAGTGATTTTTCTAACGCTTGTTGTTTGCGAATCCGCGCTTCTTCAATCAGCTGTGCTTTCAGATCGGCATACGCTTGTTCAATTCGTTGGATCGAGACAGCTTGAGCACGTTGGTCTTGTTCAATCCAACTGTGCAAACCTGTTTCAGGTTTGAGTACATCGCAGACGCGACTCAGGTCATCAATAAAGGCCTGACGAACAGCATCAGGTACCTTTAACCAGCGCTGTTTAAAATCTGGACCAACATTCAATGCCACTACGCATCTCCTTATTTAGACGGGGAATCAATTAAAGCTTGAAGGTTCGAGCTTCAACCCCGAGACGTCTATATTGTTTAAATTTTTCACGACCTTGTTGTTTGGCCGATTCGTTATTTTCAATAATTTCTATAATGTGGCTAAATTTTTCGAACTGTTCAAGAGCTTGATCGTTAAAATTGAACACAATCCAGTCGGATTGTTCAGGCAGTTGCGCTGAGATACAAATGCGGGCATCGATTTGATCAATGCCATGTGGAATAAAGCTCGTATCATCAAAACTCCACAAACGCTCATCCAGTTGCTGTTGTAGTTCAGGGTCGCTTGCATACAACCAGATTCGCTCTGGCTGACGCAAGATTTTTCGACATAAACGACAAGCACTTTCGACTTGTCGTTCAGGACTTTGTTCAAACAGATAAAAGCTAATATTAGCCATTAGACTGCGCACGATGAGCTAAGAATTGCATCAATAAGGGTACTGGACGACCGGTTGCTCCTTTATTGGCACCCGAGTTCCATGCTGTACCTGCGATGTCCAAATGCGCCCAGCGGTAATCACGGGTGAAACGTTGCAAGAAGCACGCTGCAGTTACGGCACCAGCTTTTGGCCCGCCAATGTTGGCAATATCGGCAAATGGAGAGTCTAACTGTTCTTGATAGTCATCAATCACAGGCATGCGCCAGACGCGGTCAAAGCTATTTTGACCTGCTTCAGACAGTTCGGCCGCCAGTTTGTCATCTGGGGTAAACATACCCGTTAAGACTGAACCGAGTGCCACGACACAGGCACCTGTTAAGGTTGCAATATCAATGACCAGTTCAGGGTTAAAGCGTTTTACATAGGTCAATGTATCGCACAGCACCAAACGACCTTCTGCATCGGTATTTAAAATTTCAACGGTTTGACCGCTCATGGTGCTCACGATGTCACCCGGACGTGTAGCTTTGCCTGACGGCATATTTTCAGCTGCAGCAATCGTACCTACGACATGAATGGCTAAACGTGATTCACATAGAGCACGGAGTGTCCCTAGAACCGATGCTGCACCACACATGTCATATTTCATTTCATCCATACCAGCGCCCGGTTTCAATGAAATGCCACCTGTATCAAAGGTGATTCCTTTACCGACCAAGACCACTGGGGCTTCAGTACGTTCAGCTTGATACTCAAGGGTAATGATACGGCCTGGGCGGTCTGAACCTTTGCTCACCGCAAGGAAGGAATGCATGCCCAGATCCGCCATTTGCTGCTCATCAAGGACATTAACACGGAGTAGGTCAGGATATTGGGCTGCCAGTTCTAAGGCTTGCTCTGCCAAATATTCAGGGAAGCAGATATTGCCCGGACGGTTGCCTAAGTCACGAGCAAAGCTTTGACCAGATTGCACGGCTTCAATCAATTTAAGTTGCGCAGCATTTAGCGGCGACTCGGCGGCAATGAGGCTGATCTGTTCAAGTACGTTGTCGGCTTTTTTCGATTTGAATTCATCAAAAGCATATGCCGCTTGCGTCAAACTGAGGGCAAATAAATAATGGAGTTCAGCTGGAAGGGCTGAAAGGTCAAGGCTGATGTGTTTGAATTTTTTTTGTGAAGCTTTGATAATGGTTTGAGCAATTTTCACCAGCTTTGCTGCTTGTAATTCAGCTGCTTTCCCGACACCGACCAAGGCTGTATTGAAGCTTGTTGGAATTTGACCAATGAGGCTCAAGGTTTCATTGAACGCGGCTTTAAACTGAGTCGCTTCAATTAAGTTGTTTAAATCATTAATTTGATAAGCATTTGCAAGATGTTGCGTGTTTTCAGAATCTACTAATATCAACAAAAATTGGCTAGACGTATTCTCTGTGAATGACGTATTAATAGAGAGTTTCATAAGTTTTATTTAAGCCTTATAAAGTTTGAAAATGATTAAACCACTGAAACATTAACATGAATAGAGTTGCAAAGTGCAACAAGAGTACAGGTTTTATATTTTCACTATTCGGGTAAACTAGCGCTAGTTTTTATTCACCTATTTTTGGAAGAATTAATTTGATTATTCGGCGTTATCTGGTCAAACAAGTGGTGTCGACATCCTTGGTTGTGATCGCCTTATTGACCTTGATCATGATGGGCGGTCGTTTGATCAAGTATTTTGGCGTAGCCGCGCAGGGTCGCTTAGATGCAGGTATTTTATTTAGCATTATTGGCTATCGTTTGCCTGAATTTTTAACGCTGATTCTTCCTCTAGGCTTTTTTATTGGGCTGATGCTGGTTTTTGGTCGTTTGTATGTCGATCATGAAATGGCGGTACTCAATGGCAGTGGCGTCAGTCGTAACCAATTGGGGCGACTGCTGATTCCTATGACTGTGATGTTTCTTGCCGTTCAAGCCGTGCTGATGCTTTGGATGGCGCCGTGGGGTGTTCGTCAGTTTGAGCAGCTCACCACCAGTCAGGCGGTGCGTACTGGTTTTGATTTGGTTCGACCCAAAGAGTTTATTTCATCGGGGCCTTATACCATTTATGCGGGTGACTTATCCGAAGACCGTAAAAACCTCAAAGACATCTTCTTCTATCAACGCGCTCAAGCAGAGGGTAAGCCTGATGTGATGATTTTGGCCAAAGAAGCCACGCGGGTTGAAATTGAAAATGATCCAGCCAATGTCGTGGATTTGGTGCAAGGTCGCCGTTATGAAATTTATCCGGGACAGCCACGTTATAGCCAAGCCGAGTTCCAGTCTTATCGCCTACGCTTAGAAAATGATAAAGAAGCAAAGTTTGAAAGTGCCGATGTTGAAGCATTGTCCACCATGAAACTTTGGGATAATCGTCATGATCCTGTTGTGGCGAGTGAGTTGGGCTGGCGTATTTTTGTACCGTTTGCCATTGTAGTGGCGTTGCTTCTCGCTGTGGCTTTATCTGAAGTGAGTCCACGCCAAGGACGTTACTTAAAGCTGTTTCCTGCATTGCTTATTTTTGCCAGTTTAATCGTGGCGCTGATGGCCATTAAAACCCGAGTCAGTAAAGAAGAAATGGGGATTTGGGCTTATCCAATGATCTTGGTGATCTATGCGATAGCAGCGGCTTTGTTTTCGCGTAAACAAAAGCTGGCCCCGAAAATTAAGAAAACATTACAACGAGCGGGGTCTTAATCATGTTCGCACGTCGTATAGTCGCAAAACATGTGACCAAAACCACCGCGATGGCGATGCTGGGTGCTACCGCTATTTTATCGGTCTTGCAAATTCTGTTTACCTATTTGGGTGAGTTAGGCTCTCTTAAAGAAGGTTATGGCGCTTGGGATGCTTTACGTTACGTACTGTGGGGGGCGCCGCAATATCTCTATGAGATTCTACCGATTGCCGCGTTAATTGGCTCGGTACTGGGACTGGGCACTTTGGCTTCAAACAGTGAGCTGATTGTGATGCGCTCAGTGGGGGTGAGTCTTTGGCGGATTGTTGGTTGGGTGATTCGTTCAGCTTTAATTTTGGTGGTACTGTCATTTGCTTTAAGTGAATGGGTGATTCCATATACCAATGAGCAAGCCAAAGGTGTGAAAAGCCATCGAACAGCGGCTGAGCTCGGTGAAGTACGTGGTTACTGGACACGAGAAGGGCAGCGTTTTATTTATGTCGATTATGCCAATTCTCAAGGTCAGCTGAAAAATGTGCAAGTGGTCGACTTTGACAATAATGCTCGTTTGAAAGGCGTTTTAAATGCTGAGCAAGGTCAGTTTGTGCAAGATGGTCGTTGGATTTTAGAAAATACGGCCCAAGTTGATTTGCTGCCGACAGGCAATGCTACGGCACAAAAGGCCGCTGAAACGCCTTTGGCACTGGCACTGCAGCCGAAATATGTGCACATGGTGACGATTGACCCTGAAGACCTTTCACCGAGTCAATTGGTCAGTTTCATGAGCTATATGCATGAATACAGCCAAGTGCCTAAAACTTATCAGTTGGCTTTTTGGCAGAAAGTGGCGTCTCCATTTGCCTTGATTGCTTTGGTGTTGATTGCCTGCTCCTTTATTTTTGGCCCACTGCGCCAACAATCGATGGGCTTTCGTTTGGTGATTGCACTGTTTACAGGCCTAGGTTTCTTTTACCTGCAAGACTTCTTGGGTTATGCAAGTTTGGTTTATTCACCTTCACCCGCATGGTTCGTTTTTGTGCCGATTTTACTGATGTTTGTCGCAGGTGGTTATTTATTACAACGTGCGCGATAACTGTACGATATTGAAGAAAACAATGCGGATGATGGTGTTAAACCATCATGCCTGCATAGAGTCTTGACCGAAAATTCGGTAAGATAGAGCGATGAATTTGTAGACAAAAAAAGAGTGCTTATTATGGCGGATGCAACTGCTGGCAAAATCCCTCACGTACTGGTCATTATGGATGGTGTGGGACACCGTGAAGCGATCGAAGACAATGCATTTTTAGCAGCGAATCGACCGAATTTAACAGCGATTGAAGCAAAGCATCCGCATAGCTTAATTTCAGGTTCTGGTGAAGACGTGGGCTTGCCAGATGGCCAAATGGGCAACTCTGAAGTGGGCCATATGAACTTGGGCGCAGGTCGTGTGCTCTATCAAGACTTTACCCGAATCACCAAAGACATTCGTACGGGTGCTTTTTTCGAACATGAAGTTTTGGTTGATGCCGTTGAAAAAGCCAAAGCCGCGGGTGGTGCGTTGCACATCATGGGGCTATTGTCTGAAGGTGGGGTTCATTCACACGAAGATCATATTGTTGCCATGGCTGAACTTGCGTTAAAACGCGGTGCAACTGTATACCTTCATGCCTTCTTAGATGGTCGCGATACCCCACCACGCAGTGCACAGCCTTCTTTAGAAAAATTAGATGCATTGTTTGCTCAATATCCAAATCAAGGTCGTATTGTGAGTCTGATTGGTCGTTATTTTGCGATGGATCGAGATAACCGTTGGGACCGTGTGGAACAAGCCTATCGTTTACTCACAGAGTCTGAAGCAACACGTACTGCAGCTACAGCAGTTGAAGGTTTAGCCTTGGCTTATGCCGCAGACGAATCTGATGAATTTGTCAAAGCAACACGCATTGGCGATGTCGTGAAAGTTCAAGATGGTGACAGCATTGTCTTTATGAATTTCCGTGCGGATCGTGCGCGTGAAATTACCAAAGCATTTGTTGAAAAAGATTTTGCAGGCTTTGAGCGTAAAGTTGTACCAAACTTATCTAAGTTTGTGATGTTGACACGCTACCAAGCCAGTATTGATGCACCTGTGGCGTATATGCCTGAAGCATTAAAAAACTCGATTGGTGAATATCTTTCAGACCTTGGTAAAACCCAATTGCGTATTGCTGAAACTGAGAAATATGCACATGTGACATTCTTCTTCAGTGGTGGTCGTGAAGATGAATATCCAGGTGAAAAACGTATTTTGATTCCTTCGCCAAATGTTGCTACTTATGACCTCAAGCCAGAAATGAGCGCCTATGAAGTAACCGATGAATTGGTGACTGCGATTAACTCAGGCGAGTTTGATCTATTGGTGGTGAACTATGCCAATGGCGATATGGTTGGTCATACGGGCGTGTTTAATGCTGCAGTGAAAGCAGTGGAAGCTGTTGATTTATGCTTAGGCCGTGTCTATGAGGCGGTGATGGCACAAAAAGGCCATATGTTAATTACGGCTGACCATGGTAATGTTGAACAAATGCAGGATTATCACAGTGGTCAGGTGCATACTCAGCATACGACAGAATTGGTGCCTTTTATCTATGTCGGCCCAACTCAAGCAACCATTGCTGAGGGGGGCGTATTGGCCGATGTCGCACCAACCTTGTTAAGCTTGATGCATCTTCCTGTTCCAGCAGACATGCAAGGTCGTAACTTAATTACATTAGACGTATAAATCAATTTGGGTGGGTAAATGGCAAAAGCATCGTGGACTTCAATAGGTGTAGTGATTGCTTTAGGTCTGAGTCTGATCCACCCGATGGGGGCTGTTGCAAAAACTGCGGCAGCCCCCGCTTTTGATGATGAACTGGAACAAGGTTATGTTGAGGTTCCAATTGAATCAATTCAACAATTTGTGCAAATCTACGGTTTAGTCAAAGACAATTATGTGGCTGAACGTAGTGATGAAGCACTGTTTCAACAGGCCATTAAAGGTTTAGTCAGTGGCTTAGACCGTTATTCTCGCTATTTATCTCCTCAAGAATATAAACAACTGGTGCAATATACCGAAGGGGATTTGGCTTCAGTTGACTTCAGCTTAGAGTTTGATTCTCGCTTACAACAATGGTTGATTCGTGGATTAAAACCTGACTCAGATTCCAGCAAACTGGGCTTAAAAAATGGGATCTCCGTTTTTAAAGTGGATGATCAAGAGCTACGCAAGCTCAACCATGCTCAAGTCAATGAATTACTCAGTGGGGCGATTGGTAGTACCGTCAGCTTGCAGTTGAAAGCCAACTCAACCCCGATCAATTTAGTCCGAACCAAAAAGGTTGAAACCGATATTCAGGCGCAACTGTTGAATAACCAAGTTTTGGTGCTCAAGGTGCGGGTATTCCAGCAGGATACGGCCAATGAAATTCAGCAACTGATTGAAGAGCATCAGTCTTCGCGTTTAAAAGCGGTCTTGATAGACCTCAGAAATAATCCCGGGGGGCTGTTGTCTGCCGCAGTTGAATCTGCCGATTTATTCTTAAATCAAGGGGTGATTGTTTCAACTCAAAGCCGTTCCGAAGGGGATCAGCAGTTTCAGGCCTTACCTAGCCTCGAGTTTCAAAATTTAAAAGTGGGCATTTTGATTAATGACCGCTCTGCATCGGCTGCGGAAGTGTTTACCGCTGCGTTGAAGGAGCATGGACGGGCGTGGGTGATGGGTGAAAAAAGTTATGGTAAAGGCGTGGTGCAAAAACTGTTTCCGCTTTCCAATGGTGCAGCCTTACAAATGACCGTGTCACACTATTACACCCCAAGTGGGCAAATGATTGAGGGGGTGGGGATTGCACCGAATCAAGTGTATCCGATGCCACATGAACTCAAAGACGAAAGCTATGTTGAACATGTGGCAGAGATTTTAATGAATCGTCGTTAAGTCTTTAAACGGAATCGTCTTCGCCATCTAGCCCGAATTTTTTCAAGCGATAACGTAAAGAACGGAAAGACATGCCGAGCTTTTTAGCCGCCAGTGTTCGGTTCCAATGGGTGAGATTGAGCGCATTCATCAAAATTTCTTTTTCAATTTTTTCTAAATACAGCTCTAGACCCTCTTCGGGCAATTTACGCGAAGGCACATGACTGAGCTGATCATTGCCAACAGCACCTTGTTGCGTGGCATTGGCATAGCTGGTCTGAGCAATCGGTCGCAGTGGAGCTGTTTGCAAGTGTGGTAAGTCGATACTGCTTTCATCACTTAAAGTGATGGCACGTTCCATCATATTGCGTAGTTCACGCACATTGCCTGGATAATATTGGGCCAATAAAAATTCACGTGCACGTTCACTCAATGCTTTGACTGGGATGTCCCATTCTTGGCAGATTTTCTGAATGAAATGTTGTGCCAAAAGAATAATGTCATTGCCACGCTCACGTAGAGCAGGCAGTACAATGTCCATGACATGGATGCGGAAGTATAAATCCTGACGGAACTTGCCTTGTTGTACCAGTGCTTCTAGGTCTTGATGGCTGGCACTAATCACACGAAAATCGACATCAATTTCCGTGTCACTCCCAATTGGGCGAATGCGTTTTTCTTGTACCGCGCGCAGCAGTTTCACCTGCATAGTGAGCGGTAACTCGGCAATTTCATCTAAAAATAAACTGCCGCCATGTGCAGAGAGAATCAGCCCTTGTTTGTCTTGAGTGGCCCCTGTGAAGCTGCCTTTACGGTGTCCAAACAATTCACTTTCCATCAGTTCGGTCGGTATGGCACCGCAGTTAATGGCAATAAATGGCCCTTCATTGCGATTGCTCAGGCGATGTACCAGATTAGCCACCACTTCTTTGCCAGTGCCTGATTCACCCGTAATAAAGACAGGGGCTTGCGAGCGTGCAATTTTCTTTAAGGTTATGCGTAGCTGTTGAATAGGAAGGGACTGACCAATCAGCAGACGATGTTCAAGCGTATCTTCTTGGATATGCAGCTGATTGATGGGTTGATTAAAGGCTTTTTGTAAAAGTTGCTCTAAATGTTTTTGGTTGATTGGTTTACTGACAAAATCAAACGCACCAGCTTTAAGTGCTGCAATCGCAATATCCATATTGCCGTAAGCAGTCAGCACTGCAACAGGCAAATTAGGATAATTTTGAGCAATAAAATCGACCAAGCTCAGACCATTACCATCGGGTAAATTAAGATCGGTTAGACAGGCATCATATTGATGCGTTTTCAGGGCTTGAACCGCCTCTTGTAAGCGATAGGCAATATGTGTATCAATCCCCATCCGACTTAAAGACATTTGCATCAGTGTACATAAGTCTTGTTCGTCATCCACCAATAAAACAAGTGGTTTTTTTTCCACGTTTAACCCCAAAAATTACACGTCATTGTTTATACGGGGGCATTCAATCCGAAAGCATGCCCCTATTTTTTGTTCTACATAGTATAGCTTAGCTTGGTTGGCTTCGCAGAAACTATGGGATAAATATAATCCTAACCCAGTTCCATTGATTGAGGTACTAAAAAACGGTTGAAACAGGGTGCTTTGATCCTGAGTGGCGACCCCTTCACCAAAATCGCAGACATCAATGTGGACGAGGTTTTTATAGCTATAGACTCGAATGTGAATGTGCTCGGCTTCAGCTGCATTATGCCGAATGGCATTTCGAATCAGGTTGATCAGCACTTGCCTCAGTTGTTGTTCATCAAACTGAATCTGAGCTTGATCGGAAATGCGGTAATCAATTTGATCTTTGACATCGGGCAAATCTTCAACGATAAAACGTTCTAAAAAAGAGGCGACATCAATCAAGGTCGGATAGGTTTCTTTACTGCGTGCCATGTTCAGTGTATCGCCAATAATTTTATCAATCCGTGAGGCTTGTTTGGCAATCATGTTATGCAACAGTTCTTGTTGTGGGTCGTTAAGTTGCATTAATTCATTGGCTTGCGTGATGGCTGCCAGTGGATTGCGGATTTCATGTGCAATGCTGGCAGAAAGTTGACCCAGTGCAGCCAGTTTGAGTTGTTGTACACGTTGATTAATTTTTTGTGCATCTTGCAGGACGAATAAGGTGAGTGTCTGATTCGGTACTTGTAGTTTTTGAATTTCGATCTGAATTTGAAAGCGACTCAGCTGGGATGTAAATTGGAATTTTTCTCCATTCTTCAGTTGGTCGAATTTGAGGAGTTCAAATAAATCAGGCTGTGCTTTGTACAAAGGATATTTATCGTGAGCATAAATCGGGGAGATACCCAATAATGCACATGCGGCAGGATTACTCAGCACCATGTGGCAGTTTTCATCGAGAACCAAATAGCCGAGCTCGGTTTGCTCTAAAATATAACGGTTAATGTTTTGCAGTTGATCCAGTTCTTGGGACTGATAGAAGTTTAAATTTTCAAGGACTTGAAAACGTCGTACTGCAATTTGTCCAGACCCATAAACTACAAAGAACAAAAAGGCGAGCACGGCACTGTTGCCAATGGTATTCAGTGAACTAATTGAAAATAGCGTTCCAATAAAGTGTTGATAAACCAGTGTAATCACAGCAATCAACGTAATGATGAGTGCTTTTTGTTTATCGACCAATACAGAAGAGGCAAAGATCGTGATCACAAACAATAAACTTAACTGTAAGTTCGGACCATCGGTGGCGAAAGTAAGTAAGCTGAGGCTAATGACATCGACGATAAATAACAAGGTGAGCTGAAGTGGTATGCGCTTGCGCACATGCTTGAGGCTCAATAGCTGAAAGGCACTGATAAAAATAAAGCCAATCAGGACAGAACGATACAATACTGGATATTGATAATTGGAAAACAGTTGCTCATAAGTCAGCAGATAAACCAACAATAAACAGCAACCAATAAACAGTCGATAAGACGCATACCAAACACCTAGACGGTATTGATTTAACTGAATATTGGTTGAGTATTGCAGCATGTGGGTGTTAGTCAGCTTGCATCAGGGTTTAATTAAACCATAACGAATAGCAAGGTGAGTCAGCTTCACATCACTGTCAATGTTGAGCTTTTCAAAAATTCGGTAACGGTAAGTATTGACCGTTTTTACGCTGACAAAAAGCTTGTCAGAAATTTCCTGTGCACTAATACAATTCACGACCATCATCGCCACCTGCATTTCACGTTCAGACAGAGCATCAAAAGGTGAGGTTTGTGTATCCGATAGATAAGAACTGGCCAGTTGTTCAGCAATATCAGCGCTGAAATATTTGCCGCCTTGCATCACTTTATTGATGGCACGTACCATTTCGGTCACGGGCGCACCTTTGGTAATGTAGCCTTTGGCGCCAGCTTTGAGTAACAGGGAAGGATACGGTTCTTCAGCTAGGCCACTGACTGCCAGTACTTTGGTTTCGGGTGCGGTTTGCAGTAAGCGGCGTGTGGTTTCAACGCCACCAATCCCTGGCATGTTGACATCTAACAGAACCACATTCGGGTGATGTTGACGGACGAGATTAATTGCTTCTTCACCAGATTCAGCTTGGCCAATGACTTGAACATCGGCATGGTCCTCGAGCATTCGACAAATCCCTGTACGTACTAACTCATGGTCATCTACCACTAAAACTGTGATCACCTAGCTCTTCCTCACTATAAAAACCATATTTTTTGTTACATAAAGCAAAATAAGCTTGCAATGAAACGACAAAATTAGCAATCCTATTCTTAGGCTTATTTGAAAAGATATGCACGCTGTCGACGGCAATGCTGTTCGCATTGTGTACAAATGTAAGGCATATTGGCGTGAATACGCAAATGTATCTTATGGGTTATGAAGTTGAGTGAAGAAAAGTGAAAAAATCAAATAAATTTTTAATGCATCTATTGGGATGGTCGATTGCAATGACGGTCAGTACCCATAGCTTTGCAGACTTGGTGATGAACCCGAGCTCGGGGCCAAGCCAAGCAAGCATGAGCTGGTCTGCGGCAGATGCAGAACAGCTTCTGAATGATGATCTCATGGAAGATCCTGAAGAGTACGCTCCTCAGGGTTCAACAAAAGTCACCACCAGTATTCGCAGTTCTAATGGTGTGGTGACGAACAACAGTACCTCAAAAACGGTACAAATTTTCGATACCTCGAAATATTCCAACCAACCCAGTGTGAATGCTCGTGCAGCACTGGTGATGGATGGCAATACAGGTGAAGTGCTGTACAGTAAAAACAGTAATACCGCGCTGCCAATTGCTTCGATTACTAAGCTGATGACGGCGGTGGTGATTTCAGATGCGCGTTTAAATATGTCTGAAAACATTACTTTACAGCAAGCGGACTTTTCCTGTTCGGGTTGTAAAAGTTCAAGCTCGTCACTGCGTGCAGGGGACAGTATGAACCGTGCAGAAGCATTGTTATTTGCATTAATGAAGTCAGAAAACCCAGCAGCATCAGCGCTTGCACGGACGTATCCGGGTGGTCGCTCAGCCTTTGTTTCGGCGATGAATGCCAAAGCAAAATCTTTGGGCATGAATTCAACCCATTATATGGAATCGACTGGTCTGCATCCGGGTAATGTCGCTTCAGCACGTGACTTAGGTATTTTGGTCAATGCTGCGTCTCAGTATGGTCTGATTCGTCAGTTCTCAACCACAGCAAGCTATGATTTTAACTTGGGCTATCGTGTATTGAAATCAAACAATACCAATGCCTTGGTTCGTAATGGTGGTTGGAATATTAATATTTCAAAAACAGGTTTCATTAATGAAGCCGGTCGTTGTGTGGTGATGCATACCACTTTAAATAACCGTCCAGCAGTGGTGGTGTTATTGGGCGCAGACTCATCTGCAGCACGTACCAATGATGCAACGCGCCTAATGAACTGGGCAAGCCAATTACCAAAACGCATTTAACCCGACTTTGTTTTTGTTCACTCAACAACAAAAATTGAGTCATAAAAAAGCCCTGCATATGCAGTAATGCTGATCAGTTAAGACAAAATAGCTGAAATGCGGTAAAAATGAGCGTATCCAGATACGCTCATTTTTTTATGACTTTTTCTCAGAATTTAAGTTCAGCATTTCAGCAGACAGCTCCTTCACTT